>CAZFGM010000631.1:0-4357 GCA_964518515.1 uncultured Alcaligenaceae bacterium
TGCGGACGGACAGGAATGTCCGTCCTACGGAGGTAAGTTATTTCCTGCCGCTCGCTTTATCGTGGAAACCCAAGACCGCTGTTAGTTTTCCTTGACGGTTATGACGGGAACCAGTGGAAAGGACTGGGGCAGGGGAAGAAATGAAAAGACCCCCATCCCAACGCTACTGGCCATGCAAGCCTAGAATAGGTTTTCCGGGCTGTCAAGCGCTGGACGGGTTTTTTCGCAGCGCTTGCGTTTAGCGTTCGGAAAATTCCCGCTCGGACGCGGTATCCAAGTCTCCAAAATCTCCCCTCACGGCCCCTCGCACACCGGCTTTACTTGCCAATTCGGGTGCCTTCGGTTAAGTTGGCGCGCGGAGTCGTCCTGCCGGAAATGCCCCGTGAATCAGGAACAATTTCTAAAGGTGGTGGATCGTGCGGAGGCCGAGCGGCGGTTGCACGCCGTGCTCGACCTGCGCCCCCTTGCGGCTGAAGAAGTGGCCCTGGCGGAGGCGCTGGGCCGCGTCTTGGCCGGCGACGTCCTCGCGCCGCGCGATGTGCCGGGGTTCGATCGGGCCAATGTCGATGGCTTCGCGGTCCGGGCGGAAGATACCTACGGCGCCCAGGAAGAACAGCCGCGAACGCTCCACCTGACGGGCGAGTTGCTGGCCCCCGGCGTGGCGCCGCGGCGCACGGTGGCAGCGGGCCAGGCCAGCGTCATCGCCACGGGCGGTGTGGTGCCGCGCGGCGCCGACGCCGTGGTCATGGTCGAGCAAACCGATCCCGCTCCCCTCTCCCCGGCGGGTAGAGAGTGGGACATCCTGATCCGGCGGCCGGTGACGCCGGGGGCGAACCTCACCTTTGCCGGCACCGACATCGGCCGGGGCGAGACGGTGCTGCGCCGCGGCGATCTGGTGACCGCGCGGGAAACCGCCGTTCTGGCCGCTCTGGGCGTGGACCGCATCCCTGTGGTGCGCCGGCCGCGCGTGGCCATCGTGTCCACCGGCAACGAATTGGTCCCGCCTGGACAACCTCTGGGACCCGGCCAGGTTTTCGACAGCAATGCCACCATGCTCGCCGATGCCGTGCGCGAGCTGGGCGGTGAGCCCGTGCACCTGGGAATCGTGCCCGACGAAACCGAAGCTCTCCGGGCGGCCCTGCACAAGACCCTGGCTGAAGACGTCGTTCTCCTTTCCGGGGGAACCTCCAAGGGCGAAGGCGATATTTCCTATCGCGTGGTCGGCGAGCTGGGGCCGCCCGGCATCGTCGCCCACGGCGTGGCCCTCAAGCCCGGCAAACCGCTGTGCCTGGCGGCCGTCCACTGTGCGCCGCGACGGACCGTCCCGGTGGTGATCTTGCCCGGCTTTCCCACGTCGGCGATCATGACGTTTCACGAATTTGTCGCCCCGGTGATTCGCCGCCTGGCCGGCCGCCGCCCGGACCCGGCGACCCTCGTGCCGGCGACCCTGCCGCTGCGCATCAATTCCGAGCGCGGCCGCACCGAGTATGTGCTCGTCGGATTGGTAGAAAAACTGAGTGGAGAGTTGAGAGTGGAGAGTGAAAGCGCTTCACCCTCAAACTCCCCACTCGCTACTCTCCACTCTCCACTCTCCACTCCTTCTGGCTCCTGGGTCGCCTATCCCCTGGGCAAAGGCTCCGGCTCGGTGACCACGTTCAGCCGGGCCGATGGGTTCGTAATCATTGGCCGGCAGCAAGAATATTTGGAAGCGGGCACGACGGTTGAAGTGCATCTGCTGAGTCAAAATCTGCGGCCGGCGAACCTGGTGGTCATCGGCAGTCATTGCGTCGGGCTGGACTACCTGCTGGGCCAGTTGCACGAGCGGGGCTTCCGCACCAAGTTTCTGGCGGTTGGCAGCACGGCGGGCCTGGAGGCCGCCCGCCGCGGCGAGTGCGACCTGGCCGGCATCCACCTGCTAGACCCCAAGACCGGCCAGTATAACCAGCCGTTCGTCACCGGCGATTTATTACTGCTTCCCGGATACAAGCGATTGCAAGGCATTGTCTATCGCCGGCCGGATGCGCGCTTTGAGGGAAGAACGGTCCCGGAGGCGCTGGCCAGCGCCCTCGCCGATCCGTCTTGTCTTTTGGTCAATCGCAATCGCGGCAGCGGCACGCGGATTTTGCTCGATCAGCTTTTGCAAGGCGCCCGGCCGGCCGGATACTGGACGGAAGCCCATTCGCACAACGCGGTGGCCGCCGCGGTGGATCAAGGCCGGGCCGATTGGGGGCTGGCCATCGCCACGGTGGCCCGCGACGCCGGCCTGGGCTTCTTAGCCGTTCAGGAAGAGCATTACGATTTTGTCCTGCCCAGGACCCGACAGGAACGTCCGGCGGTGCAAGCGTTTGGTCAGATCCTGCAAACGGCGGAAGCCCGCCAGGCACTTGAGAAACTTGGGTTTATTTTTTCGTAATGCAAGTCGTTCCGGTTTTGATCGTGGATGCATGAAGCACCGGACCCGGAAGACCAAAAAGGGTCTCGGGAGGTGATTTGACCCGGAATTGCAAGAAAGCGATCAAAATCCTGGAACAATTTGACCGTCTGGCAAGAAAATTGGGGTCAAGATCCCTTTGAAACGATTAGAAAGGTTGAGGCAACTTCGTGATTCGGGTACGATTCAGCCAGGAGATCTTCCTGGAAAACTGCTGCGGGAAATTCCCCAAGAATTTTCCGGGATGTCGCTGGATGCCATTCGCCGGGCCTGCGGAAAAAAGAGTTGAACCATGGGATTCTTTCCAGATCTTGAGCAGCAATCCGTAGAGGATCTGAAGAAAAGCTTTGCCGGGGTCCTTGCTAGTGATATTCCCGAGGAAGATAGGCAAATTTACATGGAAGAATTGGCCAGCAAAATGGCCGAAAGTGGGGAAGCGGGATTGTCCTTTCTTCTCCAACAAATTTCGGCGGCCGATGAAGAAAAATTACGGGCGATCCTTGTGGGGTTGACCTTTGCGCGGGAACCAGCCCTGTCCAAAGATCGCCAGCAGGTCAAGGAGGTTTTGCTTTCTTTTGTCGGTGATGCCAGACCCTTGGTGGCCTCCGAGGCGGTGGATGGTTTGCGTCTCTTAGGATTTAAAGAAACTGTGAAGGATGTACTACCTCTGCTGGACCACCCTTCCCCCTATGTGGTTGCCAGTGTTTTACGTTTTCTGAGTTGGCATGATCCAAAGAATGCAAAATCTTTGCTTTTGAAAGCGCTGGAATCTCCTGATCCAATAATACGCCAAAATGCAATCGATGAGCTGGAGGAAATGAATTGTACCGAGGCCTTGCCAGCTCTGCGCCGTTTGCTTACCGACCCGGACCCGGATGTTCGGCAAGCAGCAATGACAGCGGTTTCAAACTTGCAAGAATCCGAATAGTCTCTCCCTTCACCTGCGTCTTATTTTTTCCGCTTGGCGATGCGTTGCAACAGCCCATCGAAACGATCCTTGACGTACTTCTCCCGCTGGTCGCGCATCTTGGCCAGCTCGTCCTTGGTTTCGCCCAGCTCGCGGTCGAGCATGTCGGCCTTGAGCTCGAGGAATTCCACGTCCAGGGTGACGAGCTTGCGAGCCAGTTCCTGGAGCTGGGTCTGAATCTTCTTGCGTTCGGCCTCATCCGGCGTGGACAGCTTGGCCAGAAGGACATGGGCCTTGTTTTCGGTGATCCAGAATTTCAGTTCGAGGTCGTGGCGCGAAGGATCGTCGCGCAAGTCGGCGAGCAGCTCGGTGACGCGAAAGATTTCGCTGATTTCCCGCTGGTACTGGGCGGGGCCGTTCTTCTTGAGCGGTTCCAGCAGGGCCAGCAATTCGGGCAGGTGCTTCTTGACAAAGAAGAGCGCGGCCGCCTCGCGTTCCTCGGTGAACCGCGGCAGAGGCGCCCCGGAGGCCATCCAGGCGAGGCTGAAAAACCCCAGAACACAGAGTACCAAGCCCAGTTGTTTTCTCCGCATAGGTTCCTCGTTACAGAACAGCGTGCGAATTTCAGGCGCTTGCCTTTTCAATCTGAAATCGCACATCTGAAATCGAAAGGTGTTTAATGTTCCATGGTCGGTGTTTCGGAAAGCCCGCATCGGGTGGCATCGTTGGCATGGGTGGCATCGTTGGCATGGGTGGCATGCTTTCGCGGATCCTTCGGAGTGACAAGGTGCTGTCAACCAAAACCGCGAAAGCATGCAGACCTTGCAGGGACCGCATGCTTTCGCCTTTCGCGGATCCCTTGCGGCACTAATGAACCCTGAACCAGCACCGCAACCCGCCTAAACGAGTCATCATTTTAATGTTCCATGGTTGGTGTTTCGGATGGTAAAACCCGGGGGTAAGAACGGACGGGGGTACGGTTTTTGCGCTTGGTTTCTTCTTCATGCACCCGGAGCAGA
>CAZFGM010000632.1:0-4354 GCA_964518515.1 uncultured Alcaligenaceae bacterium
CTCAGTAAAACGTCTGTGATTTTTCCTGGTATACTTTACTCACCTGGCAGATTGTTGTCACTTTCAATTTGAAATCCTTCATTACCGCGCCACGATGGTCAGCCCATACCGATCCGCCAGCGCCACCGTCTCATCCTGATCGATGAAGATAGTCTTGTCGGCCTCGACGGCCAGGACGCGGCCGCCCGCTTGATGCAGGGTCTCGATGGTGGATACGCCGATGGTGGGCACGTCGAAGCGCATGTCCTGGTGCGGCTTGGCGACCTTGACGACGGTGAAGCCGCCGGCGCGGCACAGCTCGCCGGCGCGGGCGATGGCCCGGTCGGTGCCCTCGATGGCCTCGACGGCCAGCACGGCCCGCTCCTTGACGGCCACGCTCTGGCCGACGTCGAGCCGGCCCATCTCGCGCGCCAGCTCCCAGCCGAAGACGATGTCCTGTTCCTCGCTCGCCGACGGCGGCCGGCGCGTCAAGACTCCGGGTTTCACGAGCAACTCCGGGCAAATGTCCAGGGCCGAGGCGAAGGCAATGCCGTCGGCGGCGAATTCCTCGACCACGGTCAACAACAGCGTGTCGTCCTTGTTATCGCGGCGCTTATGGCGGTACCAGGCCCACAGCGTCCGCCAGTCGGGCCACAGCCGCCAGATGCGCCACGGCGTGTGCATGGCGGTCTTGTGCACCTTGCCGGCCATGACGGCGCAGCGGACGCCTTCTTTCTTGAAGCAGCGAATCATGCGTCCCAGCTTGGCCACGCCGGCCCAGTAAAAGCGATCAACCAGGCTGCTCAGCTCCTCAGAAGCGTGATCGCGAATGCCGACGCACACCACAGGCAAGCCGATTTGCCGGGCCTTCTGGGCCACCACGATGGGAAACCGCCCCCAGCCCGCCAACAGGCCCAAGGGCGAGGACGGCGTGATGGCAAACCGGTTGAGGGCAGGGGTCAAGCTCATTGGGAAATAAACTGATTGCCAATTGCCAAATACCAATTGCCAATTGATAATGGTCCATTCGGGTGCCAAATTTTTCAATTGGCAATTGGCATTTGGCAATTGGCATTTGGCAATTTCTTCATTCCGGTTACTCCTCATCCTTCAGTCCCAGGTGCCGCTTGATGCGGCGCAGGTCTTTGCGAATGCCGGGCACCTTTTCCAGGGACATGAGGATGCGTTTCTGCTCGCGTTCGGGTCGGGCGGGAATGCCAAAGGCGCGCTGGCCGGCGGGGATGTTCTTGGTGACGCCCGACTGGGCGCCGATGACGGCGCCGGTGCCGATGTGCACGTGATCGGCGACGCCGACCTGGCCGGCCAGGACGACGAAATCGCCGGTGCTCGACGAGCCGCCGATGCCAACCTGGCTGACCAGGAGATTGTGTTTGCCGATCTGGCAGTTATGCCCGACCTGCACGAGGTTGTCGATCTTGGTGCCGGTGCCGATGCGGGTAGCCTGGAAGGGGCCGCGGTCGATGGTGGTGCAGGCGCCGATCTCGACGTCGTCGCCGATCTCGACGTGGCTGAGCTGTGGCACCTTGACATGCCGGCCGCCCTGGAAGCGGAAGCCGAAACCATCGGCGCCGAGAACCGCGTTGCCGTGCACGATCACGCGCTGGCCGAGAATGGTGCCGTCGTACAGAACGCAATTCGGATAGAGAAGGACATCGTCGCCGATCTGGCAAAACCGGCCGATGACCACGCCGCTGTGGATCCGGCAGCGGGCGCCGATGACCGTGCCTTCGCCGATCACCGCCAGGGGAAAGACGCTGGCCTCCGGGCCGATCCGGACGGTGGCATGCACGCTGGCCAGGGGATCGATGCCGCAGGGCGGCGGCTCGACCGTGCCCTGCATGTGCCGCACGATGGTCACGAAGGCCGTCAGGGGATCGGCGACGCGAATGACCGGCAAGCCGTTGTTAGGCAAGGCGGCGGGCACCACGGCCGCCGAGGCCCGCGTCGTGTGCAACTGGGCGGCGTGCTTATCGTTTTCGATGAAGGTGATGTCGCCGGGCCGGGCTTCGCCGAGAGTGCGAGCGGACGCGATGGGCAAGTCGCCGTCCCCCTGAACCTGTCCTTGCACCAGGTCGGCCAGTTGCCGCAGAGTGAAACTCACGACCGACGTCCTTTCTGCCGTGAAAGGCCCAGGGATTCTGAGCCGGCCGGATGATACTGCAAGCGGCGCCAACGAACAACCCGAGTTGACAATTGCCTGGCTTATCTTGTTTACCAGCGCTAAGAGGCTGTCCGAAAAGGGGACAGGACCCTTGAGTCCCTTCCAAGGAATAAGGACTTACGACGGGAATTGAGGGGTCCTGTCCCCTTTTCGGACAGCCTCTAAGTTTGTAGGTCGGCCTTCCAAGGCCGACCCAAACAGCCCCGGCCCAACCTAGGGTCTGTTGCTTCACCGAGCCGTCAGCAAGCGTGGAAAAACGTCGGGGCTCGCGTCCCCCGATTATCAAACCCGTCACCATCGTCCAATTGAAAATTGCAATTGGAAAATTGCAAATAAAATTAGAATAATACTTGGCAGGGGAAGGATTGAGACTGTGGCAAACATTCCTGTCTGCCTGGCAGGCAAGAATGCCTGCCCCACAATGAATCAATCTTGCCCGCGTCCAAAATTCACGGAGAATCGCTTGCCCGGGTGGGTCAAAAACCAGAGAGAACAGGAGTTGCCATGATTCTTCGACACGGCGTTTGCGGGCTCCTCGTGGTTCTTGGGGGATTATTCCTGTTTCCTTCTTCGGCCTCGGCCAAGATTGTCCTGATCACGCGCGGGGAAACCATCAACCATGTCGCGGACATTCCCCAACCCACCAAAAACCAACTTCTCCAGGAAATTCGCCAGCAAGGCGGCAAATGTGCCGACCTGGCCGTGGGCTTTCGCTACCGCTATTTCGGCGTGTTCTGGCTCGATTTTTGGACCTGGGGAGGACAGTATTGCACCTTCCATGAGAAAACCCCCTATCATGATTTATCCCCCAACAAGCGGCCCAGCTGGCCGGCAAATCCGAAGGGGATTTGGGCAAACCCTTCTTGTACAAGTTTCCCCTCGGCCTGGTCATCATCGGCAGCCTGGTGATTCTGGGAGGCCTTGGGGCCCTGTTCGGCAAGGCCTCCCCGGTCCCGACAAGTCCGGCCCAGGTGCAACAACTCCTGGAGGATCCCCGTTATCCCAAAGCGCTGGAAATCATGGCCGAATGCGGCAGGCAACTCGAAGCCGCCGGTCCCGGCCCCGACGGCCAGACTTCATCCAACCCGTTCGAAGCCGCGGTGGAGTACCTGGTCCGCGAAGGCGTTCCCGCCGCCGAGGCCGAAGCAAACCTGAACCTGATCCTGAACTCGCCCTGACCGATTCCTTTCGCGCCGTTTGCTCGGGGTTTCGCGCAGGCCGTATCGTACAAGGAAGAAGCCGGACCCGCGGGCATTCCCCGCCGTTATTGGCTAGCAAAGCGCTTTCCCGTGGTTTCCACCCTACCCTCGGCGGCGCCATTTCCGCTCGCGCCGCCGCGGCCGCCCGGTTGCGGAACTTCCTACGCGATCTGTACGCCCATCGTCGCAAAAATCTTCGCGGCGCCTTGGCCGCCTGCCCGAGCGGACGTCGCGACAAAACCGCCGTCGATCGCCGTCTGGCCGAGCTTGGCATCGACGGCACATTACGCGCCGAAACCTTGACCGTGGAAGATCACTGGCGGTTGTGTCAGGTTTTTGGGTAGACAGCTCATGCCCGGAGAAGGGTCAAAACAGAAGTCCCTTTTCAGAAGGAGGAATGCATGCATCAATTGAAACATTATCCCCGAAATCCACAATCGCGCCGGGCAAGCTTGAAGGCCTTGACAGGCTTATCCCAGTAACACCAAGGGAATTTGGAGACGAACGGGCCGAGCGCCTCGAACTCTTGGCGTGCGGCCTCGCGGTCACCCATCAACCAAAAGCAGAAAGCGAACATGTTCCGGTCTGTCGGTGTTGTGGTGACAGGGCGAAAAGACGGGGAGCCAAAGGACCGCGACCAGGCTTGGAAGATCTCCTTTTCAACTGCCGGCCTTTGGAAATAGGAGTTTGCGGAAACCTCATCGTTTTCCCAGTCCAAATAATAAAGCCAGCGCTCCACGTGGGCCGCGGGAATTATGGCATGCAGTCCGTGGCCGTTTGGGCTGAATTCACTGGTCTTGCGGGCAAAATCAAACATTAGCTTGTGGGATCCACCCCACTTCTTGCAAAGGTTTTGTAACAGATTCCCATGCGCCTCCCGGCTGAGCGGATGTCGTGCCCGTGCCTCCTCGAACCGCCGTACTTCTTCTTCCATGTCCAGTTGCAACCCACGGGCGCTAACGATCAAATAGGACCAGGGAATATGATCTTCCGG
>CAZFGM010000633.1:0-4347 GCA_964518515.1 uncultured Alcaligenaceae bacterium
AGGCGGAGTTCCCAGACGCCTGGGGAAACCGCGCGAAACTTTGGGCCCAGGTTTTGACCGGCGGCGGCGCCGTCCACCGGGAAACTGGCCAGCACCTGGAAACTATCCAGGTCGAGGCCGCCGTAGTCGTGCATGCCGACCAGAATGCGGCTCACGGGAGGATTGGCTCCGGCACGGGGCAAGGTCAGGGCCAGCGTCGGCCGCTGGTCGTCGAGCATCCAGCCGAGGCCCACTGCTTGCGGTTTAGCCCGATCGTAATCCAAGTCGATGGGGCAGCCGAGATCGATCCAGCGGACCAAGGTCAGGCGGTCCTCGTCGGAGAGCGGCGCCACCTTGATCTTTTTGCCGTCCGCGGCGAGGTAAGTTCCGGCGACGGCGTCCGGCGGCGGCATGGCGCTGCCGGTGAAGTCCAGGTCGGCGCGGTTGCGGTTGGCCGGCGTGTCCGGGACCGGCTGTCCTTTGAGCCGCAGCGTCTTCGGATTGCCGGGCTCGGTCTCGGTGGGAAAGTCATCGTTCGTCCAGCCATCGGTGCGCCGGCCGAACACCTTCCAGATGAGCAGACTGCGGCGCGACTGGAACATGCGGACGTAGCGCGAGGCGTTGGAATGCCGCCATGACCCGGTCAGCGGCTTGTGCCCGAAGCGGCCGGCGTAGTCCATCGTCAGCCGGTAATAGGTTCCGGGAACGTCGTCGGCGTTGGCCAGGTTGACGATCTTGTCGTCGTCGAGCACAAGATTACCGGAGGGCTGACGCCTCCCGCTCGCCGTGTGGCAGGCGACACAACTACGATCAAAGATCGGCTTGACGTCCCGGTAGAATTCCACGTTGTGGACGGTCTTGGCGAAGCGCAGGCCGGTCTGATCTTTGACGTCCCACTTGCGGCCGGACTGATCGAGTTTCTTGGTGGTCATGAGCGGAGTTTGCCGGGTCAGGTCGAAGAGTTGGTAATCGGGGCGGGCGGCCGCGGTCTTCTCAAAGGGGGTCGGCTTCTGGCTGTGGGCGTGGCAGCCGCCGCAGTTGTGGCGGATTTCGCCGGGCCGGAGCTGGTGCCAGGTCTGGGCCATGTTCAACACCATGCCGTCCTTGTCCAGGGTCTGGAAGGTGAAGGCGACATCGGCGGGAATCTTGGCCAGGAAACTGGTGTCCGGATTGCCGTCCGGGTCGATGGGTTGTCCAGAGTAGTCGTCACGCTCCGCGTGACGATTTTCCTCACGCGGAGCGTGAGGTCTACTTTGAAAATGGCGGACGGGAATCTCGCCGAGAATGCGGAGCCGCTCGCTGGCGTGGTTGCGGAAGGTGCGGCCGGATTTGGGGCCGTGCCGATCGGTGGTCGGTTCCATCACCAGGATGCGGATGGCGTGGATGTCGTCGTTGGCATAGCGGCCGGCGTCCGCCCCCTGGTTTAACCAGTTGAGGGACACGCCCACTTCGGCGGAGTTGAACGGGTCGAGGTCGAGGTAGCCGCCGGTGCGGTCGCCGCCGCCGACGAAGGTCGCCGTCACCTTCCCGGGTGAAACCAGGCCGTTGGGATAGCTCTCGCGCTTGTACAGGCTGGACGTGCCGACCAGGCCGAAGGGGGTGCCCTCCGGCAAGTGGGGGGAGAGCTTGCCGTCGTTGGCCAGGGCCGGCAGGCGTTTCGGCTCGTCGATGCCGTAGATGCGCTGGTAGGGAACCAGGGCGCGCGGCCATTGCTCGTTGTACTTCGGATCATTCTTGATGAGGAGCATCTGTCCCGGCTCATCGACCGTCTTGCCGTTTTTGATGAGATAGATGCCGCCGTCCACGGCCGGCCGGTGCACGGTGTAGCCGCCGTTGACCGGGCCGGGCGACCAGACAGTCAAAAGGAGGTTATCCGGGGCGCCGGAGGGGTGCGTCACCCGGCCGACACGCGGCGAGCGGATCTGGCCGCGCACGGAGAAATCGGCGGGGCCCTCGTCGGTGCGGGCGAAGGGGGTTAGGGATTCGATACCGTAGGGGCTGAAGGGGAGTCGGCGCAGCCGCGGTGTGCCGTCATCCAGACGCCCGTAGCGTAAGGGCGGGTTGCGCGAATCCCCCATGTATCCGGGACCAAACCCCGGCGTGCCGGCGGGCAGCTTGACCGGCAGTTTCACGTAGCCGCCGAAGCCGCTGCTGGTCTGGTTATAGTATTCCTCCGCCACGATCGAGCCGTCGGAGAGTTGGGTCTGGAAATGGTAGGCGCTGGGGCTGGCCCCCGGCAGCAACGCGCTGACCAGCGGTCCCCAGTTGGTCCCGTCCGGGTTAATGCTCCACAGGCCCCATAATGTCGAGACGCGCAGACCTTGCGATTCCAGCGAGCTGAACATGACCCGGCCGTCCATCAGTACGACCGGATGCAGGGCCATGCCGAGGTTGAGATGGCCGATGCACTCGACGTTGCCGCCGTCCTCGTCCATGACGAAAAGCTGCAAGGTGTGGGGCAAGCGCTTGGGCGGCTTGAAGGCGTTGCGGTTGCTGGTGAACATGACCTTGCCGCCGGGCAACGGACAAGGCCCCAGGTTGAACACGCCGTAGCCGAGGTAATTCTTGCCCGCCTCGGGGGTGCGGAAGTCGCGCGACCAGTTGCCCGCCCCGGTGTTGGGCGTGAACTGCTGGTGCGTGAGCCGGACGATCTTCCGCGTTTTTACGTGAATTTTGTAAATGTCGGCGCCGGCGGCCGCGCCCTGCGAAATCGAACCGCCCTTGAGATCGTGAAAGAGGGCATAGTAAACCCATTGGCCGTCGAAGGAGACCATGGGATCGGTGACGGAGCCGGGCCCGCCGGCGACTAGGACTTCCTCGGTGCCGTCGGGGTGCAGCAGCATCAGGTCCGCGCCGGCGTCCATGAAGTGCGGGTTGGAGATTTCCGGCCAGTTGGTGCCGACGTTATCTCCCTTGCGCGGGGCGCGCACGTAAACGATGTCGTAATCCCACTTGACCGACTTATCCGTGGAGATGTGCGGCGGGTCCACATTGATGGGACCGAGGAAGTTCTTTTTGTCCTGCGAGGGAACGCTGGCGGCCAAAGACACCAGGACGACCATGGACAAGGAAAAGCACCAACGCATATGGATTCCTCAGACAAAGTAATGCCGACCAGCCACTACGGAAATAGATCGGGATGCGCTTTCCAACGAGCTCGCGCCTGGACCTGTCGCCAATTGTTTAAGGCCAGGCGCTCGATAGTGGCACGCCCGATGCGTGTCAAGCCCTCAAGGAAAAACCCATCCTCCGACCAGCGAAAATGGCGGTTCCAACGCTGCCGACGGGGATGGAACAGGGGCGCTGTCATTGTCGTCTTGGGATCCAAGCCGGTTTCAAAAGCCAATTTTTTCTGTTGACAGCCATAGCAACTCAAAGCCAGATTGTTCATGATGGTCGGCCCGCCTCGGCCTTCAGGCGTAATATGGTCCACGCACAACCGATGAGGGAAAAAACTTTCGGGGGCATGACAATACTCGCAACGATACCCCGCACGCCTGGCCACGCGCGCATAGAAATCCCGAAGATCAGATTTTCGAGGTTGGCTCATTCATTTTCGCAATCGTCTGCCGGTCCGTCTGGTGCCATTGCCTTTGCCGTTGGCGATGGCCGCCAAACCACCGCGCCGCGATTTTTTGGCGGCAATCAAGCGATCGGCGCGCGCGCGGGCCTGATGGTAATCCGCGGCGATGAGTTTATTCAATTCGTCACGGTCCGCGTCGGTCAATGGCCCCAGGCGATAACTGGCCAATAAACGCTCAATGCGACGACTCCGCTCCCGGTCGCGTTTCGTGGGCCGATCCGGCAAGATCAGCAACTCAGAAATCCACGCTAAGAGCGCCTCGATGGTCAAACCTCGCCCGGCGGCGCCGTGAGCGAGCTTAACATACAAGTCCCTTGGCAACGTTATCGTTTGACCCATGGTACGCACCTCTTTAGCCGTTCCTTATTCTACCGAGATTCTGATTAACCGACTATTAAACATGCTTCGCCGCGGCCCGAGGGCGGGGCAAAATTGGGGCGCCAAACAGCGACGCTTACCCGAGGCAAAGGGAAAAGCAAAAGGCGGCGCCGAAGGGGCCGGCCCGAAACGGACTCCTCTGACAACCTTGGTGAGCCTGCGGAATAGGATACTTCATTCCGGCGAGGGTTGAGGATTATACTGACTGTCACCTTAGATTCCATAACTCCTCACGGAGCGACCGGGTAAATCGTCGATCTCTTTCCGATCAAGTAACCAAGCTTTCAAGAACTCAAACGCCTGTTCCATGGTTTCAAAGGTACCCCTCTCGCCCCACATGCCTTGAAAAGCGCTGGCCGACGCCTCCAACTTCTCTGGCAATGCACCTATTTTCCCTTGCAAGCTGT
>CAZFGM010000634.1:0-4322 GCA_964518515.1 uncultured Alcaligenaceae bacterium
AGGCCCTGCGCCCGCCGATCTCCCAGGATTAAGAGGCTACGCTTCTTCCGGGACCCTGCCCCGAAGAAGTGGCCCCTTTCGGGGCAGATCAAACATTGCCAATTGCCAATTACCAATTGCCAATTGCAAATTACAAGCAAGTTTGAAAATCTTTTGGAATCCTCTTCAAAAATTGGCAATTGGTAATTGGCATTTGGCAATTTTGTTTGCGACAACTTTTTGTCGCAAAAACGGCCCGAAGGGCCTAAGTTCTTCCGGCGGCTTACGGAGTAGATCAAACATTGCCAATTACTCCCCTCCCAAACTGTTCACTACCCTTTTTCCGAAACTCACCTTCCCTGCGTGTGCGATGCCGACCCTCTGGTTGGCGAACGGGTTATGATTCCTCTGCATACCTCTGCGTCCTCTGCGGTGAGTTTTCCCCCTCAACGAAATTCACCCCAGAGAACGCGGAGGTACGCAGAGAAGAAAAAATGGATGTAACCCGGCCTTCTCCCCCAGGGGAGAGGGAGTGAACGGTTACAAAAATACACCGGACGGCCAACTGCTCTCTGCCAAGCATCAAACACCGGGGGCTCATTTGCTCGGCAAATCCCAGACCGCGTCCGGCGCCACCGATCCCGGCAAGCCTTGCTGGAGGAAGCGCGACAACAGCGCCAGCGTGGGACCGTCGTCGGGAAAGGCGGTCAGGATGTTGCCCAGCGAGCGAATGGCGGCGGGGAAGTCCTTTTTTTCGAAGCGGCCGAGGGCCCACTCATAGCCTTTTTTCAATTCTGCCCACCCCGGCCGGTCCGGGGGGGCCAACTCGTACAGGTCCACCGGCTGAGCGATATTGATCACGCGAACCTGGCACAGCCGGCGGGTGGCGAAGCGTTCGTCCAGGTGATGGCGGGTGTTTCCGGAAATGAGCAGGCGGGTTTGCAGATACTTATTGGCTCCTTGCAGCCGGCTGGCCAGGTTCGGCGTGTTGCCCAGGCAGCCGTACTTGAACTTGAGCTCGCAGCCGATATTGCCGACCTGGACCGGCCCAGAATCGATGCCGATGCTCAGGTCCACGGGTTCGCCGAGGCGGTCCTGCCAGCGGCGGTTCAAGCCGTCGAGCTGGGCGAACATGGCCAGGGCGGCCTGGCAAGCCAGAGCGGCATGGTCGGGCTGTTCGGACGGCGCCCCCCACATGGCCAGCAGGCTGTCGCCGGCATAATCGACCAGCACCCCGCTATGGTGCAACACGATGCCGGTCAACACGGCCAAAACGTCGTTGAGCCAGGGAATGGTCCGATCCGGCCCCAGGCGCTCGGTGATGCGGCTGAACCCGCGAACGTCGCAGACCAGGACGGTTACCTCGCCGGCCCGCGGCTTGAGGAGCTCGGGCTGATTTTCCAGCTGCCGGGCCAGCTCGGCGGTGAAGAATTGCTCGAACTTGACGCGATGGCGCAGGGCCTCTTCTTCTTGCGCCAGCCGGGCCAAACCGGCGGCCACGCAATTGGCCAACAGCTCGACCAACAGCGCGTCCACCTTGGTCAGCGGCTTGAGCTGGACCTGCCGGCGCTCGCCGTACAGCACGCCCACGACTTCCCCGTCGGGATTCAAGATCGGCGAGGCCGCCACCGCCTTGACCCCAAGCAAACTGCCTACCCCTTGCGTGGACGGCAACTGCCAGAAGGTCCGCCGTTCCGCCAGAATGCGCTCGAGAACCATCCGGCTGGGCCGCCACTCGGTTTCCTCCCGGCCGGCGCCGTCGGCGGCGCAATAGGCCGCCTGCCGCCATTGCTGGCGCGGGCGCAGCAGCACGCCGCCCGCATCCAGGCCGATCAGGTCCACCAGAGCGCGGGCGGCGCGGTGCAGAAAATCCTGCGACAGGGCCGCGCTCTGCAGCACCTCCACCATCTCCTGGAGATAGCGAATCAACCCCTCGGCTTGCGAATTCGGCTGCAGCGGAGCGCGCGGAAGCTGCGCCGACAGAAAGGCCCCGCGCAGCTGCGGCGGCCGGGTGGCCAGGGCCAGCGTTTGCAAGGACGCTATGTCCAGATCTTCGGCCTGGACGTGAACCGACCGGGGACCGAGATTGATGCAGACCGGGCCGGAACCCTCCCAGGTTTGACCCGGGTCCAGCCTCTGGTCCCCCAGGGCGATCTCTTTCTTGTCGCTCAGGTTTACGATCTTGAGGCGTTCGCCGGGGAGCGGATCGACGCGGATATGCTTGCGCGACAGTTGCTGTTCTTGCAGGCTGGCGATGATCATGCGCCAGTGATCGCCGACGCGGCGATGGGCGTAGGGGGGCTCCTCATCCAGGTTTTGCCGGCCCAGCTCGACCGGCCCGTCCAGAGGGGCCGCGTACACCTTCGTCTGATTGTCGTAGACCACGTACAGCCACGTATCGGCCATGGACGACCTCGGCGTTGAAAGGATGGACGTGCCGTGCGCGTTGGGTCCTTTCCTTTGGCAAAATCCAAAACGGATTTTCTTGGCGCTTGCTGAGGCAACTTCCTCCCATACGATTTTATCGTGGACCTGGACATTTTTCACCTGATCCCAGTTTTCCCAAAAGTTGAAGTGCGTTGAGGGGTGGATACCGACCCAGACGGTTGGAGGTAATACTCGGACGGGCCCCCGCAATATCACCGCGGACGAGCTAGATGATGCCTGTGCTTCGACGGTTGGAGGCAATACTCGGACGGGCCCCCGCAAGGCGGAGTTCCGGAAGTATCTCACAACTTGACCCCTTGATACTTGCCTACGCGCTCCAGGTTTTCCAGCAATTGACTGGCGGTTTGGAATCGTTCCTCGGGCCGTTTGGCCAGCATTTGCAGCACGATCCCTTCGAACAGGTCGGGAATGGCCAGTTGAAATTTCTTGGGCTTGACGGGCACTTCGGTGCGGATTTTCTGAATGGTTTCGGGCAAGCCAAGTCCTTCGCACGGAGGCCGGCCCGTCAACAGGGCGTAGACCGTGGCGCCCAGGGAATAAATATCGGACCGGCCATCCAGGAGGGCCGTGGCCGTGGTGCGCTCGGGAGACATGTAGCGGACGTCGCCCAACAGCTCGCCCGGCTTGGTGATCTGCTGGGCCAGCGTGCCTTCCTGGGCCTTGGCCAGCATCAAATCGCCCAGCTTGGCGACCTTGTCTTCGGTGCGGACCAGGATGTTTTGCGGCGTGATGTTGCGGTGCACGATGTGCTGGCCGTGGGCGTATTCCAGGGCGCGGCCGATGTGCACCGCCACCCGCCAGGCGTATTGCCAGTCGAGCATGCCGGCCACGCCGATGCGGCCGATGACCTGCGTCAGGCTTTCGCCCTCGACCAGCTCCATGGAAATCCAGCAATATGGCCCGGTCTTGCCGGCGCCGAACAGGCTCACCAGGTTGGCATGGCGATGCGGCAGCATGGTCTTCATGGCGCGCACGAAGCGGCGCAGGTCCTCGTCGTTGTGGGAAAAATCCGGCCACAGCACTTTCAGGGCCGCCTGCCGATCGTTCTTGAAGTCCTCGGCCTTGAACACCAGGCCGGTTTGGCCGCGGGCCAGCACCGGCCCCACCATGAAATGGCTCAGGTTCTTGCCGGTCAGCTCCCCCAGCCGCTCGGCCGATAGCACCGGCGGCTTGTCCGCCGGCGGCGGCAGCGTGGCCTGCTCGGCGATGTGGTCCCCTTCCAGACGCAGCCGCGTGTCGCCGATGCGCACCACGTCGCCGACCTTGAGCTGCGTCTCGGCAACCCGCTGGTCATTGACGAACGTGCCGCTGTTGCTGTCCAGATCGGTCACGAGGACGCGCTGGCCCTTGAGCTCGACCTCGCAATGCACGCGCGAGACCGACAGATCCTTGAGCCGGGCGTCGGCATGACGGCTGCGGCCCAGGAGGATGGTGTAGGCCTCGCTGAGAGGGAAATACACGCCCTTGTCCGGCCCTTCAATCACGTTGAGCTTGATCATGGATGAATCTCCCTGGAATGGGGTTATGAAGAAGGAGATTACCATAACGCGGCCAAGCCGCAACCAAATCCGGAAAGCGAAATGCGAAACCACGTCAACGTGTCCGTGTCGAGGAGGTTCCTCAGTTTTCCGGCCGGCCGCGCCGCCGCCCGGCCAACCTTGATGGTGGGGGTCCGAAAAAACCCGTTTGGTGACGGCGGGACCGACAAACGAGGTTTTTCGGACCGGGCGTCATACCACGGTCTATCGGCCACGGCGGACCGTCACTACCGGTTGGCGTTACGGGGGCCGAAGCCAAAAAAGCCGTTTTACCGTTCACTCCCCTGTTCGAGGGTGGCAGCATTTGTGGGGCAGGATTCCGATCCTGCCGGGGTTGGCAGGATCGGAATCCTGCCC
>CAZFGM010000635.1:0-4305 GCA_964518515.1 uncultured Alcaligenaceae bacterium
TTTCAGGTTGTATCATTCGGAAAGATGAGAAGATGGAGGTAAAGCAATGAGCATTACAACTGTCCCAGGCCAACGACGGCCCGAGCAGATTCCCTTGCTCTACGAGGACCAGGAGAACCAAGAAATGGGCGAAGGGACCCTGCACACCCGAAGTATCGACATTGTCTTGCCGGCAGTTGAAGTCCATCTCGAGGAGCGGCGCCCCGAGTTGCGGGTTTATTCCAATTTGAACATGTATTACCCCCCACAGCCCGGAGAAACGCCCAGCCGATCCTGGCCGAATGTGGCGCCGGATCTCATGGTCGTGGAACCCTATCAGCCCATACCGAAGGAGCTCTCCTCCTACACCATCGGCCAGGATGGACCTGTTCCCCTTTTGACGATGGAATTTCTTTCTGAGAGCACCGCGGAAGACAGGGACTTGGAGGACAAACTCAAGATTTTCGCCATGCTGGGAGTGGCGGAATACATTCTGGTGGATTCGACGGGGGAAATTCTTCCTCAGCGCTTATTACTTCGCCGGCTGCAGCCCGATGGGAGTTGGAAAGACGAACAGGATTCGGACGGCGGAGTGACCAGCATCCTGGGGTTTCGGATTATTCTGGAGGAAGACGGTTATTTGCGGGTTGTGGATGCGGCGAGCGGGAGGAAATATCTTCGGCCGAAGGAAGGAGAAGCGGAGGCCAAAGCGCGCCGCATTGCCGAGGCCTATGCCCAGGCGGAAGGGGAAGCGCGGGAGCAAGCTGAACAAGCGCACCGCCAGGCTGAAGAAGGGCGGCGGCATGCTGAGGAACGGCTGCGCCAGGCCGAGGCCGAACTGAAACGGCTGCGCCAGGCCCCACCGCCCAAGCGCGGCCGGAAGAAAAAGCGAAAAGAATAGAGCAAGGAGAATCGTAACAGAAGAGGACTCATTCCTGGAGGGACATGATGAGCACGGAACAAACCCCGGTTTTGGAAACCGAAGCGGGCTCCGCGGTTCTGGAACCCGAGCCCACCGCCGCCGAGGTCGCCACGGCGGCGGCCGCGGAACATTACACCGCCGACAACGTCGATGTGCTGCGCGACGCCGATCACATTCGCGCCCGGCCCGGCATGTACATCGGCGATTCCGGCACCAAGGGGCTGCACCACCTCGTCTACGAGCTGGTGTACAACAGCGTCGATGAGGCCCTGGCGGGGTATTGCAAGAACATCCACGTCAAGATCAACCTGGACGGCAGCCTGTCGGTGGCCGACGACGGTCGCGGCATTCCCGTGGACATCCATCCCAAAGTGGGCGTTCCCACCCTGGAGGTGGTGCTCACCAAGTTCGGTACCGGGGCCAAGTTCGATAAGCGCTCCTACAAGACCTCGGCCGGCCTGCACGGCATCGGCGCCAAGGCCGTCACCGCCCTCAGCGAATGGGCCGAGGCCGAGGTGCGCCGCAACGGCAAGGTCTACCAGCAGGAATACGAGCGCGGCAAGGCCGTCACCGAGGTCAAGGAGATCGGCGCCTCCAAGGGCAATCGCACCGGCACCAAGGTCACCTTCAAACCCGACCCCCAGGTCATGGATCCCCGCGCCACCTTCGATTTCGATACCCTGGAAACCCGCCTGCGCGAGCTGGCCTTCCTCAACAAGGGCCTGGCCGTCAAGCTCACCGACGAACGCACCGGCAAGGAGGAAACTTTCGCCTACGCCGGCGGCGTCGCCGAGTTCGTCGAGTATCTCAATCGTTTGGAGGAAGCGGTCCACAAGGTCATTTACGTGGACAAGATGGTGGACGACGTTTACGTCGAGATCGCTTTCCAGTACACCACCGGCGAGGAGGAGCGCGTTCGCTGCTACGCCAACAACGCCCACAACCCCGGCGGCGGCACCCACCTGTCCGGCTTCCGCGCCGCCCTTACCAAGGCCCTCAACGCCTACGGGGCCAAAGAAAACCTGTTCAAAAACAACCTGGAGCCCATTGGCGAGGATTTCCGCGAGGGCATCACCGCCGTCGTCAACCTCCAGGTGCCCGAGCCGCAGTTCGAATCGCAGACCAAGATTCGCCTCAACAATCCCGAGGTGGACGGCATCGTCTCCAGCGTGCTGTACGAGTTCTTGATGAAGTTCCTGGAGGAAAATCCCAAGGAATCCAAGAAGATCATGAACAAGGTGGTGCTGGCCGCCGAGGCCCGCGAGGCCGCCCAGAAGGCCAAGAAGGCCCTCAAGGATAGAAAGAGCATCCTCAGCTCCGGCGGCCTGCCCGGCAAATTGATGGACTGCACCACCCGCGACAAGGACGAGTCCGAGCTGTTCCTCGTCGAGGGCGGCAGCGCCGGCGGCTCCGCCGACAACGGCCGCGACCGCCACTTCCAGGCCATCCTCCCCCTGCGCGGCAAGGTCCTCAACGTCGAGAAGGCCCGCGTCGAAAAGGTCCTGTCCAACGAAGAAATCTGCAACCTCATCTCCGCCGTTGGCATCGACATCGGCAACACCGACGACGTCTCCAAATGCCGTTACGGCAAGGTCATCCTCCTGACCGACGCCGACGTGGACGGCCAGCACATCCGCACGCTGCTCTTGACCTTCTTCTATCGCCAGATGCGCAAACTCATCGAGGACGGCATCATCCACGTCGCCCGGCCGCCGCTCTTCAAAGTCACGCAGAAGAAAAACGTCCGCTACGTGCAGACCAAGGAGGAAATGAACAAGGAGCTCCTGCAGCGCGGCATCGACGGCACCAAGCTGACAGTGGTCAGTGACCAGTCGCCAGCGGCCAGCGGACCATCGGCCGGAGGGGAAGGAATACCACTCACCACTCACCACTCACCACTCACCACTTTCGAGGGCGACCGTCTGGCCGCACTCATGACCATTCTGGACGAGCTGGAGGAATTCTTGCAGATTCTTGAGCGCCGCGGCCTGAACATCGGGGCCTTCTTCGGCAAGCTCAAGGACGGCAAGCTCCCCATCCACCGCGTGCTGCTGGGCGGCCACGAGCACTGGTTCTTCACCGTGGACGAGCGCGATGCTTTCTGTGCCGAGCAGCAGCAGAAGCTCGGGCACGAGCTGGTGGTGGACGAGGCCGCCGGCAAGGCGGCGCCTGCCGCCGACGAGCCAACGACCAACGGGCAGGCGGATGCCTTGTCGGTGCAGGAATTGCACGAAGTGCGCGGCGTCAACCGCGGCCTGGAGCGCCTGCGCGGCTTCGGCCTGGTTCCCGCCGACCTGGTCCCCGCACCGCGCGTCGCCGGCCGCGAACCCCTGCCGCGCTTCGTCCTGGAAAACGCCGACCGCAAGCTGGTCCTGCCCCACCTCCGCGAGCTGGTCGCCGAGGTAAAGAAGCTTGGCGAAAAAGGCCTCACCATCACCCGTTTCAAGGGCCTGGGCGAAATGGACGGCGAGGAATTGTGGGACACCACCCTCGACCCCGCCAAGCGCACCCTGCTGCGCGTCCACCAGGAAGACGCCCTCAAGGCCGACGAGATGTTCCGCATCCTCATGGGCGAAAAAGTCGAGCCGCGCCGCGACTTCATCCAGAAACACGCGCTGGAGGTGAAGGAAATCGACTACCACGGGGCCTGAGATTTTCCATCTCGCCGCCCGTACCGATCAATTCCGCGAAGGCATTTGATCGGTACGGCGATGCGGCGAAACTTCCTCTCATATCGTTGCTTACAACGCGGTCCCGCTCCGCGAAGCGCGACCCTGGGGGCCGCGCGAAGCCACGACGATTTACCCATGGAGAACGGCACCTTGAAGATCCTGCAAGGCCGCTGCCCGCACCTGTTGCGCGAAGCCGGCCTGTACCGCCGGTGGACGCCCACAACCACGCCCTGGCGGCGCTGCGCTACCTGATTGCCTCCCTGGATGAGCGCCACCTGGCCAAGAACAAACACCCGCCGCGGCGGGAGCCGCCGCCGCTGCCCGAAGCGAACGAGCGGACGCTGAAAGAGGTGCTGGAGGACGAGCGGTTGTGGCGCGAGGGGGAGTGAGGCGGGCGGCGATGCCGCTTCGCACCACGACAGCCCTTGCAAACGCCGGGAATTCGGGTATGATAGTAAGGAAACCTGAGATTTTCCGGGGGTTTTCAATCATTGACATTGGTATGTCACTACCGATTTTGTTTCTCTTTGTCCAGGTTCGAATCCTGGCCGGGTAGTTTTCGACATAAGCATTTGTCGGAAAGCTGTTTTCCGGGATCCACGTCGGCTTTCTTTTCAAAGCCGGGTCGATGAACTGGAAACACCTTTGCCAGGTAAAAAAGCGGGTGTAAAAGGCCCTTTTCAAACCCCGTTCACGGGGTTTCTCGCCGTTCGGCTTTTAGCCGCCGAAGCC
>CAZFGM010000636.1:0-4296 GCA_964518515.1 uncultured Alcaligenaceae bacterium
AGCTTAGCGCCACCGGCAATTCGCGCCACTACGGCAGTTACCACGGCGGCTCGGCGGCCGACACGGGCATGGGCAGAGAGTGGATGTGGACAAATGTCCATGCCAACACCGAGCCTGACGAAACCGTCTTTAACTTGACGATAGACAATCTGCACACGTATTTTGTCCTTGCCGGTGACGAAGCGGTGCTGAGTCTGTCCGAGAATTAAACCAATAATGCACAAAGACTTGTGGAATGCATCTATAAAAGAGATATAAAATGTGGCACTGATAATATCCGTGTTTCGTGTTATTATACATAGTATTACAACTCCGTAAGTCCTTGCCACATAAGGCAGGATTTCTCGGACAGACTCCTAGTGCATAATGCACAGCCGTGCCCATCGGGAAGCCCTGGAAGGCGCAGCGGGGTAGCGGACGATTTGCTGGAACAACAAGGGATGAGCCGAAGGGCCTCGCCACCGGGTAGCCGGCCCGGATCGCCTGGGCATCCCGATCATCAGGCGGCGGTGGAAAATTTGAGGCAACGGGCTTTGGCTGAAGCGGGGCCAAACGAGCGGGTGTTGCGTGAAGCGCCGATTCGACGCGATGCGCGGGCCCTCTGGGAACTCCAGGCGGGGAGTCGGGCGGCTCTTCAAGGGTTACAGATTCATCACCGTATTCCGCTGCGGTATGCCCACCTTTTTCCGAACTCGAATCCCAACCGCCTTACCAACCTAATCGGAGTTACTCAACCAGATCACTATCAGAGGATTGAGGCCGCATGGAGCGCTTGGAGAACAGGTTTAGGCCCAATACCGTTCAATTGACCGTGACAAAAAAGTAGCCTCCTGCGATGATGGGTTGCCCTAACCCCCATCGTGCAAGGAGGCTACGATGATCGACCTGGAAAAGGAAGTCCAACGGATTGCCCAGCTGCCCGGCGACGAGCGGCTGCGGGCATTGAAACGTATCATTCCCCAAAAAACGGTGCAAGGGATTTTGCGCAGGGTCGGGCGTCGGCAACGCCATTGCCGACGACTGCCGGGGTGGTTTTTGGTTTGGTTTGTTGTGGGCATGGGGTTTTATTGTCGGGATAGTTATTGCCAGGTGTACCGATGGCTGCAAGCGCACAATCGAGTTCCGCGACGGTCGACCTTGTGCGAAGCCCGACACAGTTTGGGTGTGCCGGCGTTCTTGTTGTTGTACAACGAGGTCGTGCGTCTTCTGGCCGAAGAGTCCACACCCGGAGCCTTCTACCGCGACATGCGCTTGATGGCCCTGGATGGCTTTGTGGTCGATCTGCCCGACCGTCCCGACCTGGCCCGCATTTTTGGTCGTCCGAAAAGCGGCCGGGCACCTGGGGCCTTTCCGCAGGCGCGGGTGCTGGCGCTGTGCGAAACGGGGACGCACGTGATCTGGCGACATCTGATCAAGCCGATTCGCTGCGGCGAGGTCACCATGGCAGCGACGTTGCTGCGTCACCTGCAAAAAGACATGCTGCTGATGTGGGACCGCGGTTTTTTGAGTTACGCCAACGTTGCCCAAGTGGTGCAGCAAGAGGCCTTTTTGTTGGCCCGCATCAAGAAAAACCTGATTTTCCAGCCGCTGCGCACGTTTTACGACGGGTCGTATTTGGCCAAGGTTTATCCGTCGTGCCGTCATCGCGCCAAAGACCAGGACGGCATTCCGGTACGCATCATCGAATACACCTTCAAGGACCGCAACCGGCCGGGAGCGGGCGAAAAGCATCGCTTGCTCACCACCCTGTTGCATCCGTCGTTGGACCCGGCCAAGAGACTGATCGAACTGTACCACGAGCGCTGGGAGTTGGAACTGGCCATCGACGAGTTGAAGACGCATCAGCGCGAACGTCCGGTGCTGCGCAGCGAAACTCCGGCTGGGGTGATCCAGGAGATCTACGGCTTGTTGCTGGCCCACTATGTGGTGCGTGTCTTGATGTTCGAAGCCGCCCAACCCGAGGCCATCGACCCGCGCCGCTTGTCGTTCACCGGCACCTTGAAAATCTTGCGCTGTCGATTGCCTCAGTGCCCGAAAAGTCCCAAAGGGTTGGCGAAGTGGTACAAGAACCTGCTGGAGGAAATCGCCCAAGAAAAGCTGCCGGAACGCCGCGACCGGGTCAATCCGCGGGTAATCAAACGCAAGATGTCTCAGTGGGCCAAAAAACGTCCTGAACATCGCAACTATCCCCAGCCAACAAAGAAGTTCCGTCAAACAATTGTGATGCTCAATTGAACGGTATTGGGTTTAGGCCGGGCCCCAAGCGCAGCCGAGGTTTTGCAGCAATCAATAAGAATCGATGAACAATTCGGTAACCTTATGCGCTTTCTCCCCTAAAGAGGATTTGCATGATTGATAAAGTTAGAATCAAAGAACTCCTCGAAAAGGCACCGAAATTCCGAGACAATCCTCTGCCTGAAGGAGCAACGGAGGCTGAAATACACGCCTTTGAACAACGGGTCCAAACCCGAGTTCCCGACGACCTTCGCGAGTTCCTGAAGATCACCAACGGGGCTTGGGTAGATCCTGGAGTTTTTGGCCTCAGGCCCTTTGATCCATTCCTCGACATCGAATCAACATTGGCTTTCTTTCCTTCTTGGTTGCAAAAAGGATGGATTCCTATTGGCGCCGACGGTTGCGGAAACCTTTACGTAGTGGCTACCAAACAGGAATTTGGACCAGGGGATCCGGTCTTCTTCAGCGACCATGAGTACAATCGAGACTTCGCAAGATACATCGTCGCGTCGGATGTAGGACATTTCCTGGAGTTCTTTCTCGAGGCTGAACTCGGAGAAGAACGCTGGCCCTTCGACAAAGAATACGTGGTCCAAAAAGATCCAAACATCGTGACATTCAGGAAGGATCTGTTGCCGTGGGAAGTCAACGAAAAGACTGGATAGAGAAGAAAAAGGGGTTGGGTGTCTTTTCCAGGTAAAAAAAGGTTTGGAGCAATCACACCACCAGCTACGAGTACGACCGTTTTTACCATTGACGACGCCAGCCGGGTAACCGCCATCAACCACAAAAACGGCGCCGGCACGACCTTGGATGTCTTCAATTACCAGTTCGACAACGCCGACCGCGCGACGCAGGAAACGTCAACGCTGGGCACCACGCGCAACTACAGCTATGACGACACCGACCAGCTCCTGTCCGACGGCACCAACTCGTGGTCTTTCGACCTGGCCGGCAATCGCACCAATACCGGATATCAAACCGGCGCCGGCAACCGGCTCTTCACCGATGGCACCTGGAACTACACCTGGAACGACGAGGGGAACTTAACGCAAAAAGTCCACGCCACGAGCACCGAAACCTGGCTGTACACCTACAACCATCTGAACCAGATGACGAAGGCCGAGCACAAGGCGACGGCGGCCGGCGCCGTCGATAATCGCGTCGAGTTCCAATACGACGTGCTCGGCAACCGCCTCGAGAAGTCGGCGGATACGGACGGCGACGGCGCCGGGGCGGCCACGGTCACCCGCTTTGCCTATGACGAAAAAGGCAATGCCTGGGCCGACCTGAACACGCAAAACGAGGTGCAAAAGCGCCGCCTGTACCTGGACGCCGTGTATGCCCGCATCGGCCAGGGCACCGTCGATTGGTACCTGACCGACCGGCTCGGTGCGCGGCCTTACCGACAACACCGGCACTTTGAAGGACCGCATTCGCTACGAGCCGAAAGCCGATGCTGATGGGCCAAACTGGACCGACGAGCGTATTGCCGAAGCGTTCTCATGTCGGACAAGAACGATCGAGATGATCCGGCAACGGTTGGTCGAGCGGGGGTTTGACGAGACGCTTCACCGCATCGAACGAGCACAGCCGCCCGTGGCGAAGCTGTTGACGGGGGAGCAGGAGGCGCGCATCATCGCGATGCGGCTCGGGCCACCGCCGAAAGGCTATGCCAATTGGACGCTGCGGTTGCTGGCGCGCAAGGTCGTGGAGTTGCAAATCGTGGACTCGGTGAGTTACGAAACGGTCCGGCGCACGCTAAAAAAAACGGCATGACGAATCGGAAAATCGAGTATTGGGTGATTCCACCGGAAGCCGACGGCGAGTTTGTTGCTCACATGGAAGAAGTGCTGGAAGTCTACGAAAAGCCGTATAATCCCGCGGTTCCAGTCCTCTGTATGGACGAGCAACCGGTGCAACTGCTGAAGGAAACGCGAGCGCCCATCCCCGCCACGGCCAAGCACGGCAAGCGGGTCGATTACGAATACGAACGGGCGGGCACAGCCAGCATCTTCATGTTCGCCGAGCCGCTGGCCGGTTGGCGTGAAGTTGCCGTTC
>CAZFGM010000637.1:0-4286 GCA_964518515.1 uncultured Alcaligenaceae bacterium
GCCTTGCCCCCGTTGTCGCAGGCCTTTTCAAGCCAAATTCGTTGCCCTAATTCCCGTAAAAGTATTTCCGTCTAGTGACGAATGCGTCCACTGTGGTTTACCTAAGTGGGCCCTTCCTTCAGAGTTTGTTACAGTAACCTATTCGGAAAAGAAACCAACCACACGAGCAATCACGATGTGGAAAGTTTCTTCCGTTGCAGTTTTCTTGCTCTGCGCTTTTGTTAATGGCCTTACATACGTCCCGGACATTATCATCCCGAAGTTTGTTCTTTTGATGTTTTTTGGCGCGTTTTCCACCGTGATCGGAATGCTTTTGTTCTGTAAGCGCGTCAACCCGGTGTTACATTTCATTCGCCAAGTCCCCCCGGTTGCAGTTTGTTTGTGGTTTACAGTAGTTTGCTACACAGTTATTACCTGGTCGGTAGTTGAAGATTTGCTGGAGCATGGTGTTCCCTGGGAAAAGAACGGTAAGTTTTTTCTAAAAGGAAGGCAGGTCCGCGAATTGACCGAGGAGGAGTATAAACGACATTTGGCCTACGATATAAGGCGATCTTCAGCGATCTATATGACTTTCTCGGTTTTCCCGGCAGTCTTTTTTCTATTCTCTCCACTTGTCAGGGTCACGGGCCCCAGCGACACCCCCGACTAACGCCATCGACCCGTCAATGGGTTCCCGAGACCCTGACTTTGATCCCCACCGGAATAAACTGCACGCGGCCGAAATTGAGGTTTTGTAGTGCGGGCTTTAGCTTTAGCCGTACCGTAGACAAACTCGCTTTTGCAATCGTTGCCAGCAAACAAGGAAAGCTAGGCTGAGTAGATGTTTAACTCATGATCCAAACTACGGCCCCGCGTGAGTTTACATCTTGCAGTTTGTTCCCTCGATTGAACGGTATTGTGCCTAAGCCCGCAACCAATCAATCTCCTATGCTTCCGGCAGTTGGAGATGGAATAAGTAGCCGATGTTTTGTTAATCCGGCCCGTGACCTTGGTGAAGAGTTTTAGGGCCTGGGGGTGCGTGTGACCGTGTTTGACGCGAGTGGGGTTTTATAGTTTGCAAGACTTGGCCTTGTTTGGGTTTAGGTCGGCCGGTACTCGCGACAGGGGTAGTTTGTGTTGTCGCGTGTTGGTTGTTACCGGGTAAAGCCTTGCCCGTTTTCTGACCGGAGGTCCGCAGGGCTTGCCCGCGCGAAATATAGATTCGCTCACTGTTGCTTGGTCAGAAAGGCAATCAAATCCACGAATTCTTCCGGGGTGAAATGTCGTTCCAGGCCGTCGGGCATCGTGCTTACCGGATGCGGGCGGCGGGATTCGATGGCGGACAGGGCGAGCTCGTGTTTCTTGCCTTCCTTGTCGCCCAGGGTCAGGGTGGTCGCGGTTTCGGCCAGGCGGAGACCGGTCAGGACGCGGCCGTCCTTGAGTTCCACCAGGTGGCTCTCGTAGCTGGGGGCGATGGCGCGGCTGGGCTCCAGGATCGACTCGATGAGGTAGACGCGGGCGAAGCGTTTGCCGACGCCGGTCAGATCGGGGCCGATGCGCTCGCCCTGGTCGTCGAGGCGATGGCATTTGAGGCACTGCGATTTGCCGATATCGAAAAAGACCTTGCGGCCGCGGTCGGCGTTGCCGGGCCGCGACAGAGCCAGTTGCGTGAGCTGCTCGTGACTGGCCGTGGAACTTTTCTTGCGAAAACGAAGATGAAACGAGGCCGTGTCTTTGAGCGGCGTGGCTTGCACCACCAGGCGATGGCGTCCCTTGGCCAAATTCGCCTCGAAGCGGCCGGAATCAACCCCAATGGGCCGCGCATCTTTGTGTTCATAGGTCAAGCGGCCGTCCAGCCACAGGCGCAGCGGCCCGCTGCTAGAGGCGAGGAATTGCACCGGGCCCGGTTCGAGCACGTCAATTTCCGTATACGCCAACCATACGAATCGTCCCGGCGTAGCTTTTTGCGACTTCAAGGTGACGCGCGTCTCGGGGCCGTCGCCAAAAACCACTTTCTCGGGTTGGCCTTTGGGAAAGGCAGGAGGAATGTCTTGTGGGGCCATGGGGCCGAAGGCTTGCCAGCCCACTAGAACGCCGCTGACGCCTTGAACCTGGGCGAACAGGTCAATCAATTCGGTAAAACGGTTTTCGTGTCGCTGGGCCCATTTTACCAGCATGCGGATTACCGGGGTCAGGATTTCGGCGGTGGGCTGGCGCCGGGCCAGATCGGCCACGACTTTGGCCTGGTCCGGCCCGCCCAGATCTTCCAACAACCGCAGGGCCGCTTGCTGGGTTTCGGGATGCTCCAAGGCGGCGACCGCGATGGCCACGGCGCGCGGTTCTTGCAGAAGCCGCAGCGATTCGAGACAGGTGCCGCGCAGAACCGGGTCGGAAGCGCGGGCCAGTTTGAGGAGGATTGCGGCAGCGCTTTTGACTTGCAGCTTGCCTGCAGCGGCGGCCGCGGCACGGCGCACGCCCAGGTCGGGATCGTCGAGTAGTTTTTCCGCCAGGGGACGGGCTTCGCCGATGTGCAGCTCGGCCAGGCCCGCGATCGCCGCGGCGCGGACGATCGGCTCGGCCGAAGTGGTTTTCCGTAACAGCACAGGACCGGCTTTCAGCTTGGGGCGCCTGGCAAGTTGGTTCAGGGCTTCCGCCAGGACGGGGCCATCTTCCAGGGAATCGGCCAAATTCATCAGAGTGGCGTCACTGTCTTGTTGCAGGCTTAGCAGCATCGTGAGACAGGTAACCCGGTTGGCCGGACCATGTTTGCGATCTTCGACCAGGCCGGTCAAAACTTCCTGCAATTCTTTGGCCGGTTGATCCCGCAACGCTTTTAGAATAGCGGCCCCACGAACCGGATCGTGATCTTCGCGCAGCCACTGAGTCAACGTCGCCAACCGGGTGGGGATTTTTTCACGCTGCATGCGCTGCAAAGTCGCGTAGCGCACCGCGCGCTCCGGGTCGGCCAGGACGCGGTCGAGGGCCAAGGCGATGGCGTCGGTCCGTTCCCAGGCGACGGTGTTGGCGGGACGCGGCGGCGGCCGATAGCCCCAGTACTTCCACGGAGCCGGCTTCTTGTAGACGCGCGTCAAGGCATCCGCATAGGCGCGGCGCCGGGCCGGCTTTTTCTCGGCACGCAAGCGGTCGATCAAACCATCAACTATCACGGGTTGGAATTGGTCGGCCAGGGCGTTCAAGGCCACCGAGCGAATCGGCTCGGCATCCGGCAAATCCAGGAGTTGTAAAACGGCCGGCCAATTTTGCGACCGCCGCAAGGTTTGCTGGGCGGCATGAGCCAGGGCGGCATCGGGCTTGGTGAGATTCTTGTGCAACCAAGCGGGCGCTTCGGACCAGCGCAGCCGGCCCAGGGCGAGGACGATCTCCAACAAAACGCGCGGGTCGCGGCCGGGCGCCAGCGCCGCCAGTTGCTCGGCCATCTTCGCGGAACCCGGTTCGGCGTCCAGCCGATGCTGGGTGAGGACCGGATCGGTCAGATCGGCCACGGCCCGCACGGCCTGGGCCTGCACGCGCGGCTCCGGGTCGGTTCGCGCCAGCGTCAGCAGAGCCGGAACCGCCTCGGCGCCGCCGAACTTGGCCAGAATCCACACCGCGTGCAACCGGCCGTGGACACCCAGGCGCTTTAGCTTCAGGGCTGTTGTGACCTGGGCCATTCCTGCTTTTCCCGCTTTTTCAAGGGCTTGCTGGGCCGCGACGCGTTGGTGATAGCTGGCCGAGTCGAGCCGGGCGATGAGGGAATCCCCTTTCTCCCCACGGCGATCAGGAGACCTGCTGTCGGTAGTTTCGGCGGGGTCAGAGACCCGCGCCGAACGTTGGGGGAAAGCGTGCGGCTTTTGTTTTTCCGCAGCGATGCGATAGATGCGGCCACGGCCGCGTTTGGGCCGCTGGCCGTCCGCCCAGTCGGAAACGAATAGGGCCCCATCGTGGCCGACCACCAGATCGGTGGGTTTGAAGCCATAGGGATCATTCTGGGCGGCGGCGGCGAAGTCGATTTCTTTCAGGGGCGCGAAGGAACTGCCGCTGCGTTTCGGCTGGGCGCGCATGACCGCCCGGCCCCATTCGCACCAGAACAGGTTGCCGCGATATTCGGGCGGGAAGGCGGTCTCCTGGTAGCTCACGCCGCCCGCCGAGGAGCCTAAGCCCAGGTCGGCCAGCGGCGGCAGGGCTTCCTGCGGCCGTTCGTAATAGAGGTAGGGGTAGCCGTGGTCGGCGCCGAAAAAACTGTGGCACTGGCGGATCATGTAGTCGCCGCCGTCGTTTTCGTTGTCGCGCACGAAGACGTTCAACTC
>CAZFGM010000638.1:0-4281 GCA_964518515.1 uncultured Alcaligenaceae bacterium
TTTCTTCCTTGGTGGGATTGGTGTCGTCGAAGCGGAGGTTGCACTGGCCGCCGTATTTGAGGGCGGTGCCGAAGTTAAGGCAAATGGACTTGGCATGGCCGATGTGCAGATAGCCGTTGGGCTCGGGCGGAAAGCGCGTGCACACCCGCCCGCCGAACTTGCCGGTGCGATTGTGTTCGTCGATGATGTCGTGGATGAAGTTGCGGACAGCGGGCAGGGTGCTCATAAAGGACTCCGTTCGGACACTTTCTGGATCACAGACCATTTTCCGGTCATCAGGTCAAGAGGAAGAACGAGGATGGCGCAGCTGTTCCAGTTCCTGTTTCAAGGGCAGCCAGTACAGGCGGTCGGCTTCCATTTCTTTCAACCCTTCTTCGCGCAAGGCGCTTTCCAGGTCCAACTCCTTGCCGGCAATGGCCAGGCCCAGCAACGGACGTTTCCGCGCGGCCGCGCCCCATTCCGCAGGGTACAAACTAGCAAGTTCCACGAGCAAAGGAACCGTGCGCGCTTCCTGAAACCAGAAACGGATTTGTTCGGAAGTGGGCCTGTTCCGGTGGGCGGCGTAGTGGGCTTGCACCAGACGGGAAATCATGGGCCAATCCTTGTCGCGCTGGGTCTTTTTCGCCTGAATCAGGTCCGCCACGTCCAGCAGGTTGACGGCAAGCCCCTCCGGCAGTTCCAGGGTCCAGCGGCGCTCCCAGAGCACAGGGAAAGGATCGACCCCGCGCATGGTCGCCATGACATCCAGGCGAGTCCGAAAGGCTTCGGGATAGTGGCAGCGAAAGTGGATGGCATGGCCGCGGAGCAGAAACCCTTCTTCAAAGGGCGGCACGGCGATGGTTTTGGCCTGGAGGTCTTCGAGTGCCAGCCGGAGCCGAGCCAGGTTGTCGGATTCGGCCAACAGGGCGATGTCGGTGTCGCGGCTAAACTCGGCCGCGCCGTACAACACGCACGCCTGGCCCCCCATAAGCAGGTATTGGACCTGGCGCTTCGCCAAAGTAGAAAGGACTTTGCGAATCGGGTTCGGGGTCAAGGCAGCCTCCCACGCTCAGGTAAAAGTCCCAGAGCTTGAGGGTTTCCAGCCAGCGCTCCTGGGGGGTCAGGCGATACCATTCCTGCCATTCATCGTCGTTCCAAGCGGGATTCATAGTGTGGATGATACCATGTCAGGGAAGTGTTGGGGAAGTCAGGCACTCGTCCCAGAAATGCCGCGTGCCATGGTGCAGCCGGGCGCCGATCTGGGTGATGACCTTCCTGGTACAGGAAGGCGCCGGCGAACATGTCGCCGGCGCGCGTTATTTCTTAACTGGCTCTAATGCCTTACCATTGATGAACAATACTCCTTCCCGCGGCACTACCAGGATGTGATAATTAAAACCTCTACCGGGGCGGTGCCACCTACCAAACTTAAGGGGGATTATGACTTTCTTGATGGTAAGGTTACCTTTTGGATCCCGTTGGGGTTCAAGCCAAACCGAGGTGTTGTTTGGACATCTAACAGCGAGGACCAAGACGAGCTGTTTGGTGATATCAACAGCGGGTAATTCATCGTCGGGCCGCCATGCATACCACAGCTTCTCCCAAGCCATTTGCCTAGCAAGATAACTCTCAACGGGCTCCTCTTGTATTAATGTTTCGGAGGACGGATACCATTTTCTTCCGACCCAGGACTGCTCTTTTTTTTGGCCCGGTTGTCCAAGAATCGGACTACCAGATAGCCCGAGTACCACCAATGCAAAAAAAACCACTATCATCCGACTTGCTGTCATGTGCTGACCCCCCAGTCCGTTGGTTTGGATAATTGTACACGAACAGAGGCTGCCATTAAAGCTAACTTACTTGGCACTCCTCGCAGAAATGCCGCGTGCCATGGTGCAGCCGGGCGCCGATCTGGGTGATGACCTTCATCGCCAGGTAACAGGCGTTGCGTGCGGCTTTCTCTGGCGGCACCTCGTGCGTGATGCCGTACAGGAAGGCGCCGGCGACATGTTCGCCGGCGCCTTCCTGATTCGCGCGGGATTTCCGACCTACGCCCATTCAGGCCGGCCGGGAAGTTCGAGAACTGGTCGGCTTGTGTCTGTGGGATATTTTCTCGGACAATCACGAAGTCTTCGCTCCGGACCAGCGCGTGATCGACCTGGGTTCCTTTCGGGCGATGGGTGGTTTTCTTGCCGACATGGTCAACCGGCAGATTGGTCGCCAGGAATACGATTATCTGGCTTTCTACCTGGGAACCATCTGGGTGGCGCAACGGGCCGATCTCACTCCGGTCTATGAAATGATTTTCCGCCGCCTCAAGAAGCGCCGCCTGGATTGGATCTGCCATTTTCCCAGGCTGCATCTTGTGGATTTCCGGCTCTGGAAAAAGGCCCTCGCGGAAAAAGACCGGGACCCGTTGCACTATTCCCCCGAGGAAGCGTTTGCCCAGGAGCAGGAAGACAAAGAATACGGAAACCATCTGGCCGAGCTGCCGGAGACGATCGACGAAGGAAACCGCGGGGCCATGGCTGCCGCGCGGGAAGCCCCGCCTCCGAAGTCGGTGGCGGCTTACCAGAACCTCTATGGCCGCCTACCCCAAGGCTGGCCCCCGCTGGAATAGGCCATCCGGAATGCGGTCATCTGGTGGGAATGGCGGCCGACAAGCGTTCGGCAGTTGTTTTGGAATTTTTTTCGATTACCCTGGGTGGAAAGGGAGACCTTGCCATGAAACCCGCCGCGGGAACGACAATTGTTTCCAACGGCCAGCTCATCAACGGCACCGGCAAGCTGCCGCTGCGCGATGCCGCCGTCGTCATTCACGAGGGGAGAATCACCTACGCCGGTCCGGTGGGGCAAGCCCCGCCGGTTCCGCCGGGGGCGCGGCGCCTCGACGCCCGCGGCGGTTCCATCTTGCCCGGCCTGGTCGAGGCGCATTTTCATCCGACCTACTTCAACGTCGCCGCCCTGGAAGACCTCGACACCAAGTATCCGGTGGAGTACGTCACGCTGCTGGCCGCCGCCAATGCCAAGCTGGCCCTAGAGTGCGGCTACACCGCGGCACGCTCCGGCGGCAGCCTGTTCAATATCGACGTCTGGCTGAAAAAAGCCATCGCCAACGACCTGGTCGTTGGCCCGCGCCTGGCCGCCAGCGGCCGGGAAATTTGCGGCGTCGGCGGACTCATGGACTGGAACCCCGATTATCGCAAGATCGGTATGGAGGGCCTGGTCCTTCTCATCAACGGCCCGGTCGAAGCACGGGCTGCCATTCGCAAGCTCGTCAAGGACGGCGTCGAGTGGGTCAAGACCTATCCCACCGGCGACGCCGCTGCCCCCGATACCAACGACCACCACACGCTATGCATGACCTACGAGGAGATGGAAGCCTGCGTGGCCACGGCGCACAATCACAATCTCAAGGTGACCGGCCATTGCCGGGCCACCGCCGGAATCAAAAACGCCCTCCGCGCCGGCTACGACACGCTCGAGCACGGCACGTTCATGGATGACGAGGCCCTGGACATGCTGCTGGCGCGGAACACGCCGGTGGTGCCGGCCCTGCAATTCGAATATGCCAGCATCGAGCACGGGCCGGATTTCGCCATGCCGCAAAAGGTGATCGACGGCCACAAGGAAACGCTACACGGCGGGGCCGACAGCGCGCGCCGCATCCTCCGGGCCGGCGGACGGCTCGGCATGGGCGGCGATTACGGCTTCGCCTGGAACCCGCACGGCACCTACGCCAAGGAATTGACCTTCTTCGTCAAATACGTCGGCTTCTCGCCGCTGGAAACCATCACGTGCGCCACCAAGACCGGGGCCGAGATTCTGGGCCGCGACAAGGAAATCGGCACCCTGGAAGCCGGCAAACTCGCCGATGTCCTGGTGGTCGATGGCGACGTGCTCGCCGACATCAGCGTGCTGGAAGACCGATCCCGGTTTATCGCGGTGCTGCAAGGGGGCGTGGTCAAGGCGGGCCAGGTGATGCAAAGTGATTGGAGCCGGGTTTCCGCATAGCGGCAAACCCATGTCAAAGTCTCAAAACTTTTTGAGAATAGCCTGTCCATCCAAATCATTGTAAGATAACGGCATGCGTCAAAACACCTGGGTCAAAGTCTCAAAACTCCACACCCGCACCTGGTGTAGCCGGTCTAGCGGATTGGCCCCTTGCGGAGCGGAAATGGCGAGCGTAGAATGGCCGCTGTTTTCAGCAATCAAGAACATGACAGTCCTTCGAATGCGGTTTAAGGAGCCGTTGAACGAAACCTACGGTAGCGGCTGTTACACGTTCCTCCCTCGGTACAT
>CAZFGM010000639.1:0-4279 GCA_964518515.1 uncultured Alcaligenaceae bacterium
ATTCCTTTACCAATTAAAAAGAAAAAAGTGGCAACAATTTCGTAGGGGACACAGCGTTCGCCGGGCGCTACTTGTGGACCGGACGGGAGTGGGATACCGAGACGAACCTTCAGTACAACCGGGCGCGGTATTATGACCCGGGGACAGGACGATGGATTTGTCAGGATCCGATTTGGTTTGATGCAGGGGACAGTAACCTGTATCGTTACGTGCGCAATGATGTCCCGAATTCCACAGATCCCGCTGGCTTCCTTGCTCTTCTTTCGCTGCCTGGAAGCCCGGAACGGGGACAATCTCTTGTGTTGCAACCTTTTCCTAGCGCACCGCCAAGCGGATCCGTCCTGCTTCAGCCTTTTCCTAGCGCACCGGGTGGATCGTTTGGTTTGCTTGCTTTCGCTGATGTACGACCGAGGCCCGAAAAAATGCCGACATTGCCTGATCCGGGTAATAAAGGGCGTGCGGACGCCATAATGGCTAAGAACATCGAAATTGGTCTTAAGATTCTCGATCTGCAAGACAAAGCCAAGGGATTGATAAAAGATGTCGAATCCAACAAAACGTCACTCGACGAACTTGGCGATCCGAATGGTAAATGGATGCCATTTCTTCCGATCAAGGAAAAAAACGCCCTTATGGACTTCTACGTGGGTCTCATGCCCCAAATGGAGAAAGTTAGTGAGGCACTACAGAAAATGCTTGAGGTCTCGGATCAGATTATGGCCAATATGGCAATTCGCCCTGGGGCGTTCTTAAAGGAATTCTCTAAAGCTGCCCAGGCCATGGAAGACATGCTTAAAGTCCATAAGCAGAGAAACTTCGACCATTTCATGAGGATGTACGAAAAGTGGTTCTATTATGGAATCAGATATGGGCCCAACTTAGAAAAGTTAAAGAAGCGCTGAACTCCTGTGCATCTTGTGTAGAGACAGTCATGACCCCACTATCGTTGATCCTTGTTCTTACTTCCGTTGTCGAAAACAAGACCCCAGCAATTACCTCTTCTTTGCCACAAGGGGTCGTCGCTAGCCTACCCCACCGAGACGGTGTAAGAGCGTTGGTCTATTCTCCACAGTCCGACTTCTTGCATACCGCGACGTCAGCACATTTGTCGCAGTGGGAGACAAAAACCTGGAAACACACACGCCGACTGCCTATACCGAAGGACATACTAACGAGCTACGCGTCTGTACCATACTTTTTCTTTGCTCCTAATGCCCAAGGACTGCAAACTAATGCATTCATTTTGAATGACTCATTACATCATCATGGTGACCTTAAAGACTTAACGCCCACAATCAGGAGTGTGGATGGCAAGACTTTGCTGCGACCTGCTGCGTGGACTGCGCAACTTCGAATCAATGCTCTCGTAGATTATTTGTCAGCAACACATAAACCCCGTGAGCTGGATCTTTATAGAAACAAAGCCATAACTGCCATAAGTCTCGCCGACGTGTGCGGCATGCCAACGCTCTCCGTTAACGGCAGACTGATTGCTTGGCCGGGTAAGGATGGTACGATCTACCTGAAGGACAACGACAGTGGGCGCACCCAAACGATTGGCAGCGAGGTAGGGCCAGCGCTACTAGCGTTTACTCCGGATAATAAGTATTTGGTTGCAAGCTACAACTCGTGGTCTGACGATCTGAGTAAAGCACATTCCTTTCTTGTATGGGATAGTTCAAATGGAGTCAAAGTCAGGCTGTTTGAAATCCCTCGAAGTGGACATATTACTAGCTTTGCGTTCGCTCCGAATGGTAAGGCACTAGCGCTTGGTATTGAAAAAGAGCATGCAGTTTATTTGATAGAATTCTTTTCGGGAAAGTGTCGGTGTTTATTGCAAGGCCATAAGGGTACCATTCGTGCATTAGCATTTGCTCCGGATGGCGCGACACTGACATCCGGGAGTGACGACAAGACCTGTCTAGTCTGGGACATGGATAACCCTTTCGGCGCCAGCCAGCAGAGGATTCTCAGTTCCCTGTGGTTGGAGGAGCTATGGGTGTGCTTGCTAAGTAGCGATGCATGTTTTGCTTTCAAAGGTATGGTTAGTCTTTTACACGCGCGATCGGCCACGGTGTCGTTCTTCAGAGAGCGAATTCGCCCAGTCCGAAAAGTTAAGCAGCAACAGATTATCAAGCTTATTGAGCGCCTCAATGAATCACAACTCGAACACAGGGAAAAGACTTTTCGGGAGCTTGAGGCGCTCCACGACCTTGCTTCCAAAGGAACTGAGGCGAGCGTTGGCAGGACACGTATCACTTGAAATGAAAAGGCGCATCGAACTCCTAATACGAAACCTCGACTCATTATCGCCTTACAGGCTGCGCCTCATGCGAGCGTTGGAGGTTCTTGAACGGATGGGAAACAAAGGAGCTATAGCAATGCTCGAGGATCTAGCGCAAGGTGCCCCAGAAGCGTTTCTCACTGCGGAAGCAAGGCACGTGCTCGGTCGGATAAGGGCGAAGTGCAAATAGGGACGCGAAATGTATATTCTTGGGATTGGCATGACGGGATTTGAGCGCAGAGAACAGGAATAGGGCTCCCTGTGTCCATGCTTGTGTAACTTAGGCCAAATGGAGTCAGCTCGTGAGTATTGCCACAACGTCTTCGCGAGACTTCACGGACAAAGGGCACATTCTCTATTCAGTTTAGGCGAAGCGGAGTTATATCGTGAGCGTTGCAACAAGGCCTTCTCGACTCGCTGAAAAAACGAGCAGGCCGGAGAGTGGAAACGTCGCAGAACAGCTTCTGTCGCAGTCCCAATCGGCTCGCGATGTTGTTCAGGACTTCTGCCCGTTGGGTGCCAGCCTGGAACTGGAACTCGGCGGACAGTATTTTCGCAGTCGGGGCAGCAAAGCCTTTCTTAGCGACAGCGTGCCGGTGCCGTTTATTATCAATAATGACGGCACGCTTTCTGGCAATGCTGCGGACCTGTTTTTCAACAGTCTGGTCGCCGCAGAAGAATCAGGGGAGCTGGAGCCGCAAATATGCGTCTTGGAGCTGGGCATGGGCGTCGGCCTTTTTGCCCGCTTCTTTCTCGATAGCTTTCGGGATCTGTGCCTGAAGCACCATAAGGACTACTACGACAGGCTTTGTTACATCGCAGGCGACAATTCCGAGCGGATTTTGCTGGACCTCGGGCGGCACGGTGTTTTCGCCAATCATCCTGGACGCTACCGGCTTCGCATCGTGGATGCCATGGAAGCGGACAAAAACAGTGGCCAGTGGTCAGCGATCAGTGGTCAGCAAGAGCCAATCCAGTTTCGGGCGGTATTTTTGAACTACGTGCTGGATTGCTTACCGGTCGCGGTCTTGCAGTTTGAGCAAGATGAGGTCAAGCAGCTCTGCGTGCGCACCTGCGTGGCCCGCAACATCAACCTGCCCGACTTCACGGACATGAGCGTCGAGCAATTGCAGGCGAAGGCAAAATCCAGCAGCCAGGGCGACAAGGACGAGCTTCTTGAAGTTTATGGGCTTTTCGCGAGCGAGTACGATTATCGGCCTGTTGATGTGAAGACCATTCCATATGGCGAGTTCGGGTACGAGTATGGCCGGCGCTCGACCAAGCGGCTGCTTTTGAATCACGGGGCCATCCAATCTGTGGAGCGCTTGCTGGGGATGGTGCAAGAAGGGGGCTTCATCCTCATTAACGACTATGGCCAAACGCAGATGACTTTTGATGACGAGTTCGAACACCAACGCTTTTCGCTGGCCACGGCTGTGGGCCTGAACTTCCCGCTTCTCAAGGCGTATTTCGCTGATGGACCAAAGTGCGAATGGGTGGAGCCCTTCGGGGAAGCTGGCGGGATTCATTCGCGTCTCCTCGGGCGCAAGCTCCACCGTGAGACGCGCGGCTGTTTCCAAGACCGGTTCGGCAAACCGGCTCACGACCGGAGGCAGCAGCCGCTTGAGAAAGCCCGGCAATGCGTCCAGGTGGGGCGCTTCGAGATGGCTGCCGGCCTGTACAATCAGGCCCTGAAGCAGCAGCCCAACAACTGGGTGCTGTTGAATGAAATCAGCATGTTCCTGACGTTCCAGCTCCGCGATCCCAAGGCCGGCATCGACATGGCCAAGCTGGCCCTGGCGTTGAACCCGACCTGCTCGGCCGACCTTTGGTGCACGCTGGGCGATGGCCTGTACGAGTTTGGCCGAACCGCCGAGGCCCGCTCCGCCTACCTGAAGGCGCTCGAAGTCAACGAAAGCGACGTCCGCGCTCGTTACAATCTGGCCTGGGTCCACACCCGCGAGAAAAACTACCCCGCCGCCCTGGACATGATCG
>CAZFGM010000640.1:0-4276 GCA_964518515.1 uncultured Alcaligenaceae bacterium
TCCATGCAGCCCAGCCGCGACGGCGTCGCCACCGGCCTGGTCAGTATCCCCAACCGCTACATGCACAGCCCCGTCGAGGTGGTCAGCCTCGACGACCTCGACCGCGCCGCCCGCCTGCTGGCCGCTTTCTGCTTGAGCGTCACGCCGCAGATGGAATGGATTCCGTAATGGGCTTAACGGCCAGGTCTGAGGTGGAGTCTTTGGCTGCGTACGTCCACCCGGTTTTTTCCGTCTAAATTATTGTACCTGCTTGACGGCCGGCGTGGGGTTTGCTGCTTTTCGGCCAAGCGATTCCAACCTCGCCCGTGCCAAGAGAAGCGTATCGTGCAGCTTCTTTTGCAGCACGGTTTGCCGTGGAAGATCGCGGGATCGATCGTGATGCGGGAAAGCAAGGGGTCCATGCTGAAACCTTATGACTAGGTTCGGCGCTCCGGAAACCCCACAAGGTACCTGCCCATTGCCGACGCCCTCCGATAACACCGTTTGTTAACGGGGGGTGGCTGGGCGGCTGGAGACCGGACGACCTCCGACAACACCGTTTGCTATCCCTATTCACCGGATCGGCCGCGGCTAGGGGCCGATAGCACCGTTTCTTGACGGGCACAAAGGCCTCCGTCTTCGCGCGGAAACACCGGCATCGACGGAACCCGAGCGCGGACCGCGTGCGCCCTAAAAAAACAACGTAACTTATCCGACCCGCCAAATGGTAGGTCAGTTGTGGCTTAGTCGCAAGCGGCGAATTATCTCCCACTCAGCGGCTTGATCTTGATATTGCGGAACGACACCTTGCCGTGGTCGCCTTGCAACAGAATCGGCCCCGGGTCCAGGGCGGTTCCTGTGGGGATGTCGGCGTCGATCACCTTTTCGCCGTTCCAGACCAGGATGACGTGGGCCTTGTGCGCGAGCTTGCCTTTGTCGCCGCGCGGGGCGCGGAAAGTGACGTCATAGGTCTGCCATTCCGTCGGCGGCTTGGCCATGTTCTTGCTCGGCGCGATCTGGCCGTACAGGGCGCCGCACTGGGATTTTGAATAGACCTGCACCTTTTTCCCGTCGATCTCCTCGATCTTCGGTTTGGCCTTGAAGGAGTTGTCAATCTGGATTTCATAGCGGCCCTGCAGATAGACGCCGCTGTTGCTGGTGGCGCGGAACTCGACGTGGAGCTGGAAATCGCTGAACTTCCGCTCGGTGTACAGGTCGGTGCCTTTGGGCCCCAGGCCGCAGGTCAAGACGCCGTCGTCGACTCTCCAGCCGCCGGTGGGATTGGACACGGTTTCCTGGATTTTCTTGACGCCGGCCAGCTCCTTGCCCTTGGCATCGACGATGGCGGTGCGGCCGCCTTTCTTGGTAATCTTGGCCTTAGGAATCGGCTTGCCGGATTCGTCCACGGCCACTTCCTTGCCGCCTTTCTTGACCACCTTGGCCCCGTCGATGGCCTTGCCCTTGGCGTCCACGACCACGACTTTTTGATCGACCTTGGTCTCCTTGGCGCCCGCAATGACCTTGCCCTCGTCATCGACGAACTTGGTGACCGTGTACTTGTCCTGCTTGAGCTTCCAGCCGGTCAGGTCCTTGCCGTTGAACAGGACGATCCAGTCGTCGTCGTCTTTCTGTGCGGGCGAAAGCGGCGCCGTCCCCAGGACCAAGGCCAGGCCGGCCAGCAGAGGAATGGTTTTCTTCATGGCATTGCCCCCTTTCATCATTACAATCGTGGATACCATCGCTGGGTTGGGTCTACTGTAATGGAATGGACCGGCAGAGCAACAACAAAATTAATGCCTAAAGAAATAAGGGGGAACTCAACGTTCCGTTAAATCCAAGCAGTTTGAATCTCCTCGGTGATCCACTCCATGATCCACCGCCCACCCCGCTCCGCCCTCTCGAAGTTAGCGGGAAGACAAACCGCCATCGCCGACGCGGCTACTTCCTCCGGGCGAACCCGGACGCACGGGAGTTCGCTCCGCACTCTCTCTAGGTGCTCCGGTGACGCCGGTGGCGCGAAGCCGGGGATGCCATCCCGCATCATCCGGAGAAGGCGTGCTAGCTGAACCTCGTCCTCCGAGCGTGCCGGCCATCCCGCCAAATCCAACAACGCGACTTTCGACGACTCGAACACCGCCATCACGAAAGTTGAACACGAGAGTCCGACGCCGCTCCCCAGCATCAATTCTCCGGTGACGTTGCTGAAGCGCGCGTTGTTGTGACGGAATGCGTACGGAATCAGGAACCCGCCGGTCACCCCTCGTTGCTGGTGCCGCCGATCAAGTAAACGGCACATTCCTGTGACATCGTTGATCTCCTCGGGTTCCAGGTCGGGAATGACGCAGGCATAATCCCGGTCACACGGGGAGCTGCGTAACCGCTCATGCCAACAAAGATCGAGAACCCAAAGAGTGCCTCGGTTGCGGTGAATGATGCCCGTATGCGCTCCACCGTCGGTGCGCATGATGAAGATCGCCAACGCCGGGACATTGCGCCAGGAAAACTGGAACCGTTCGCCGCGCATAAGGGTTCACGCCAATTGGCCGAGAATTCTCTGTGCCTTCTCGTTCCCTTTCAGACGAATCGTCTCCCTCAGGACTTGATTATAGAAGGCTTTCCTGGCGGGCAGCTTGTCCTTGGCGGCGGCGGTGATGGTGAGGAAGGACCGCATCAGGGCCGTCGGAAGCCGGTGCAAATCAATGAGGCGCAGGATTTCATTGCAATCGGTGAAGGCGCCCGCAAGAAGAAGCCGATCAACGGTTTCGAAAATCTTGTCCGTCGCCCCCTGCAAATCCTCCCGGGCGGCCAAGTTGTAGACCTCTTCGAGGAATTCGTCGATAGGCAGCTGCTCGCTTGGCGCCGCGACCCTCCCTGTTCCAGTTACTCCTCGGCCATTGCAGGTTCCAGCGAGTGCCCAAGGAATATTACTAGTGGCCATTGCTTGTGTCATGGTGATCTCCTGGCGGAACAACCTCAAGGATAACTTGGCCGATGGTTTGAGTTCCATCGGATAAGCGAAACACGTAATCTCCCGGAGTTGGAAACCGCGCTCCTTGATAGTTAAAACAAAAGGTGGTGGTGTTGGATCGCTTCGCATCCCGAGGATGCCCAGGCTGGTGGAAAGAAATCCACAGATCGGGGGGAACGACCTGGCCATCGGGGGCAATGATCTCGGCATGGATCTTGTGAGGTTTGCCGCATTCATCGGGCTCCAAGCGAACACGTCCGATCAAGGCCATCGCGTACTTCGTTGCTGGGAACACTTCTCCCGTGAGAACGTCAAAGCCACCCCCAACAACAGCGAAAAGGCCATTGTCCTGCATTGTTGCCGCGTCAGCAAGAAAAGCAAATTCCAGTTTCATGAAGCCCGCCTGTAATCAAAACGGCTGTGGGTACTATTCTCTCTGTCGATCTGGACAAATTCAAGACCGTCCCTTACTACACGACTTAGCGGGGAGATTTGCTTCAGCATTGTCTCCTTGTTTACAATGATCAAGCTGGTACCTTTTCTAAAGTTCGCCTCGTAGGAGAACCGCAATGAAAGGTATGTTGGGCCCGCTGGGAGTGGGAGGCTTTTGCATCGTGCTAATCATCTCCTCCCCGGCCGAACCTCCCCCGAAAACCGGGCCGCAGACCGAAAAGCGCTTTCCGCCGCTCAAGGTTCCCGCCGGCTTCAAAGCCACGCTGTTCGCTTGCGACCCGTTGATCGAGTATCCGTCGGCCATCGCCATCGGTCCGCGGCCGGGCACGCTGTTCGTGGCCATCGACTACATGACCGGCCTGGGCACCGAGATCGTTCGCCGGGATGAAATCCGCCTGCTCGAAGACATCGACGGCGACGGCTACGCCGACAAGGCCACGGTTTTCGCCACGGGGTTCAACTCCATCATGGGACTGGCCTATCACGACGGCGCGGTTTACGTCATGCACGCCCCATATTTGACCGTGCTGCGCGACACCAACGGCGACGGCAAAGCCGACCAGCGCCGCGACCTTTTGACCGGCCTGGGCTTGACCCCGGAAAAAAACCCGGTCCGGCTGCATTGCGCCAACGGCGTGGTCGCCGGCCACGACGGCTGGCTGTACCTGGCCCTGGGCGACAACGGCATCAACGTGCCGCGTCCGGAAGGAGATCGCCTGGTGCTGCACGGGGGAGGCATCCTCCGCTGCAGGCGCGACGGCCGCGACCTGCACGTGTTCGCCACGGGTCTGCGGAACATCTACGATGTGGCGCTCGACGACGAGTTGAACGTCTTCGTGCGCGACAACGAAAACGACGGCGGCGACTACATGATCC
>CAZFGM010000641.1:0-4275 GCA_964518515.1 uncultured Alcaligenaceae bacterium
TCGGCCAGGGGCACGAAGTCCTGGATGACCTCCCGGCTGGCCTGGGCGTTGGCCAAGATTTCTTCCGGCGCCGACTTGACCGCCGGAAACTTGGCGGCATTCTTCTCGGCCTCGGTCACGGCCCGGCGGCTGGCGGTCACGGTGCGAACTCCCAGGGGTGGGCTGAAAAAGGGTCCTGCCACCTTTGTTTTTCCCTGCCACCTTTGTTTTTCCACCTTTGTTTTTCCCGCAGAAAACAGCAACGACAGTGCCATTCTAGTCTGAGTGATATTTACGTGATGCGGCCAAGGGGGAGGAAACGACGTTTCGTCGGTGAGGAGATTTCCGAAATAATACAAAGGCGATCCCGGTCCCAATGTTCGGCACGACGACCTGATCCTCGTCGTCAATCACCAGGGGGCGGTGGTGGCAAGGATTCCCGGAGAGCCCTGTTCGAGGTGGAAGAGCGCTGAAACAGGAGGAGTTTCTCACCATTTTCGAGTGTTGGACAATCCACAAAAAGGATGCTATCGACGCGAAACCGCCGAGCGAGCTTTATTCCCGCAGCCGGGTGGGACAAGTCCTCGGCTCGCCTAGAATAGTCAAGGGGGGCGTCGCGAAGATACTGAGCAAGCCATGATCATCCCCAAGCTGCGAGCGCCGATTGTCCTGGTGCACGGCCTGTTCGGCTTCGATCGCTGGCAGCTGGCCGGCTACACGCTGGCCCATTACTTTGCCGGCATTCCCGACCTGCTCAAAGGGCCGGGCAATCGCGTGCTGGTGCCGTTTTTGAGCCCCACGGAAGGAACCCCCGTGCGGGCCGGACAATTGAAGGCCTTTCTGGACCTGGAAGCGCCGGGCGAGCCGGTGCACCTCATCGCCCACAGCCTGGGCGGACTCGACGCCCGCTACGTGATTTCCCGCCTGGGCATGGCCGAGCGCGTCTTGACCCTGACCACCCTCGGCACGCCGCACCGCGGCTCGCCGTTCGCCGATTGGGGCATCCAGCGGCTCGAGCGGTTGCTCAAGCCCATGTTCAACTTTTTCAACATCCCCACGCAGGCGTTTTATGACCTCACCACGCCCGCATGCCAGGCGTTCAACGAACGCGTGCCGGACTCGCCGCGCGTGCGCTACTTTTCCGTGGCCGGCCGGCACGACGGCGGCTTTTTGAATCCCGAATGGCTCTTGTCCTGGAGCATCGTTCACCAAGCCCAGGGACCTAACGACGGCGTGGTATCCGTGGCCTCGGCCAGCTACGGCGAAAGCCTGGAAGTTTGGGACGGCGATCACTTCAGCCTGGTGAATTGGCCGCATCTGTGGCCCTGGGCTCGCAACCGCAGCTTCTGGCGCGACCCCTTGCTGCGCTACGGGCCGTTGCTTCGCCGGCTGGCGGATGAAGGATACTAACACCGAGTGGTGCCACCACAAGGTGGAGAGCCGCTCCGGTATCATTACGGAGCGGCAGTGAAGAGAGCAGGGTTGGAGAACAACAGTATCTTCGGTCTGATGAGGGACAAGGGGATGTTGAAAGCGGGGAAACCCGCATTCCTCGATTACCTGTTCAAGGATCGCCAGACTCCGCTCACCGACGCGGAGGGGGAGAAGGTCCACACAGAGAAGGAGATCAGCACGTGAGTACACCATTTTCACCAGCGGAAGTGGGTTATCTCATCGCCTGGGCCAGAGAAGATCACCAGGGGCTAGCGAACGGTCCGGCCCGAACGTTCCAACGGCAGCACGGGGTCCAGGCCGCAGTCGTGGGGCAGCTCTTGGCTCGGCTTTCGACAGTCACCGGCCGCAACCAATACGAAATAGTGGAGGGACCGGCCCCAGAAAGTCCGATCACTTGGCCCTGGGCCACAGAGGAACTGTTCCATGCACGACTCAAACAACTCCTTCCTGAGAGCACGGTCCACTACTTGGAAGAGCTTGGGGCGCTGGTGGCAACGAAAGTGTCCTCATAACCCGTAGCCACAAGCAGCCATGCTTGTGGGCTTTTGCTTCCCGGCGCCCGAGCGCTCCACTTTTCCTCTAACATAGCTCCGACCTCTGCCGCCGAACGACAAAGTTCAGCGGCCGCGGCCCTGCAATGATTGAATGCCAGTCGAAACTATTGGGGCCGCGGGGGGCTGCAACGGCTGGTTCGCCCGTGTTCCCGCGAGAACGTCGCCATCCAGCCCAACGCCGTGCAGTTGTTTGATGTCCAACTGTGGGGCGGTTCCTTTTCGCCGGTGGATCACTTATTCCTTATCCAGCGGCGGCTTCGGCGGCGGTGGCGGCCCGTCCTCCCGGAAGTGGCGGAAACGCGGGCCCATGCTCGTCACGATGTCCCATTCCACCAGCACATCCACCAGGCGGGCCACGCTGGGCTGTAAATGGGTTTGCCGACCGCGCAGGATCAGTTGATCGTCTTTCTTAGTCAGGCTGAGCACGAAGGGAGGCAAGGGTTCGATGGCCTTGACCATGGCCGTCACCAGGCGGTCCATCTCCTTGGCGAACCGGTCGGGGCCGTTGGGGCCTGGACCCTTCTGCGGGGGGTTGCGCGGCACGGCCACTTCCTCGAAACATTTCTCGAACTTTTTCTCGGGGTCAAAATCGGGCCGCCGGACTCCCTTGGCCCGCGCGGCACCGGCGTTAATCTCATCGACGAATATCTGCCCCATCGACCAGACGAGGAGGGCATGGGCGCCACCGTGGTCCTTGAGGGCCTTGGCCACCTTGGCGTCGGCGAGCCAGCCTTTTTGGGCGGTTCCCAGGTCGAGGAGGCGTCCGAGCACGGCGCGGTCCATGCCGGCGGCCACGAAGCGGTCCTTGGCCTGGGCCGCCAGCTTGAGGTTGGCGGTCAGGTCCTTGGCCAACGCGCGGGCGGCCTCGGCGTCCTTGGTTTCCAGAAGCCACACCGGCCCCGGAATTTTTCCCTCCTTGCCCGGGGCATCCACCAGGGCCAGGTGCGTGATTTTTTCCAGGGCGCCCGCGCCGAGGTTCAAGCTCAACCAGGTTTCGAATACCGGGGCCGTCTTGCCCAGCTTGTCCCAGAAGCGATCGCCGGCCGGCAGCGGCAACAGCATGGCCGACCGGCCGTCGCGCGGGGCGAAGTGCAGCAGGTTCAGGTTGACCGTGCGGGCAGTGAAGAAATCCGGCCAGGCGCTGGCCGTCTTGGCATCCAGGGTGACCGCGCCGCGCACGTCGAGCGTCCCGTTCTTGAGCGTCAACCCGGCCGCCACGGTGCGGAAGGCCTTCAAGCTGGCCAGCAGGTTGGCCCCCGGGCTATCTGCCGGCTTTTCCTGGATAGCGACCGGCGCCCCGGGTTTTTTGTCGTCCTTGAAAACGTCGAACTTCTTGTCAAAGTCGAACTTTTTCTTTTTTTTAGGACCGAGGAGCGTGACGAGGTTGACCAGGGATTCCGGCTCGGCATAGAGGAACAAACTGGCCTGGCGCAGCTCGGCGGCCTTTTTAAATTCGGCCACGCTGGCCAGGGAGGGCCCTTCGCCTTTGCCCTTGAAGCGCCGCACCAGGTCGCTGACGTCGGCCGTGGTCGAGCCGATCACGATGGCGCCGGGCAACAGGGCCAGGGCCGGGCCCTCTTCACGGAATTTCGCCTGGCCGCCTTTGTTGTCGAAAATAGGGTAGCGGTGGCCATAGATTTTCACGCCCTCCACCTGGGCCAGCGCCCGCATGTAGGGCGCCGCCGCCACCCCGCGGACGATCATGGCCGGGATATTACTCTCACCGGTGAGCAAGATTCCCACGACGCCCGGCTCGCGCGAACGATCCTTGGGCATCTCGGTAAGGGCCACGGCCCCGCCGCGCAGCCGGCTCAGTTCCGCAATCCCTTCGGGCTGGAGGAACGTCATGAGCCACATGCCGCCTCCGAAATAAGAATGATAATAATCGTCCCCCATCTTGGCGCGGATCTTGTCCATGCTGCCCGGCAAATCCTCGATACACGACCCCTTGAACAGGGCCCGCAGCTCCTTGACCACCTCGGCAATCGAGTTGATCTCCAGGTAGGCTTTCGTCTTGGCGGGAAACAACTCGGCCAGGTCCTTGACTTCCTGGGCCGACCCGGGTCCCGCGGCAACCAGAACCCCCGCCACGGCCAATAGCGCCAGTGTTCGCATGAGCGACCTCCCCACAGGTGTGAAAACGGAACGGTGACTGGAAAGGCCCTAACAGAGTAATCCCGCGGGAGCGGAAAAGAAAGAAAAAAAGGAAAATCTGCGCTTTGGCATCCCCCATGGGGGCCGGATTTCGCCGGATTTCGGTGGGTCTCGAAGACTCGACCCACCCTAC
>CAZFGM010000642.1:0-4267 GCA_964518515.1 uncultured Alcaligenaceae bacterium
GCTTGCTCGCTTCGCGCAAGGCCACGTAGGTGTGCAAGGTTTGCACTTCCTCTTCCAGGGCCAGGGAGTGCATGGCCGGCAGCTTGGCCTCCAGAACGATGCGTTCGAAAGTACGCTGGAAGCCTCCCTCGGGGGAGTATTGAGTGGAGCGGGGAGAGTGGAGCGCGGAGGGAAATGGCTCAGCGTTTTGCGTTCCACTCTGCACTCTGCACTCTCCACCCGAAAGCCCTGGGGTTTGGCTTTCTTGGATGAGCCGGTCCACGGCAGCGGGGTCTTCGTGCCAGCGCGGCCGGGCCAGCTCCATCTCATGGCTGCCGCGATGGCCAAAGCGCTCGAGAAACTCGTTGCGGCTCAAGCCGCCGGAGGAAAGCTGGCGGATCGTATCGGCGAGATCCGTGTCGGGTTCGGGCTTGATGCCCATGACCAGCTCACGAACCAGGGTCTGGGCTTTCTCCGCCGGTTGTTGCTCGAACTTGAAGCCGGCCTGGACCAGGGCGGTGAAGCGGCGGGTCAACGTGCCTTCTAGGTTTTCCATGGCCACGCCGGCCAGCAGAGTCGGCTTCAAGCTTTCCCTGCCAAAATCCTGCAACGTCCGCTGGACCCAGTAGTGAAAGCGCTCCAGAAGTTGGGGCTTTTCCAGCCGGCTCAGGTCCTCTTTTTCTTCCTGGCGAATTTCTTGAACGAAAGCAGGGACACTGTCCTGGCGAAAGTGTGCGGCGAAGGTACGCGTCAGCCGGCTCACGCGCGCCGCCGACCGCCACAGCCGAAAAAACACCACCGGCAACCCCAGCCAGAACCGCCAACCCGCCCGGCCGCGATGGAACAGCGCCCGCGGGTACATCGCTTTGGCCGGGTTCGCCTTCAATTCCGCGAACGGGTGGGCGAACGGCAGGGACCGCCATTGCATGCGCGGCTCCCGGCTCAGGTTGCAATACACCCGGCCGCAGATCAGGTCAAAAATCCCTTCCTCGTCCAGGGCGGGGTCCGGATCGAAGCCGAAGTCGCGATACATCAGGCCGAAGCCGCCCTTGCTCGCCATGAATTGCCGCACGATGGCCCAGGTCATGGGGGTCGGTTCGGGCAGGATTTCGGCCAGGTTATAGCGGCTCCAGACCGTGCCCTCCGGCTCCGCCCGCGCGCGACAGGCGGCGATTTCTTCCTGGCGGATTTTTTCGACCTCACTTGCATCCGCGTCGGCGAGTGGGGAAGGGGGTAATTTGGCGAGCCGAGGTCCGTAAGGACCCGGGTCCTTACGGACCTCGGCTCGCCGCGCTCCACTCTCCGCGCTCCGCGCTCCACTTTTGATCGCCCGCGCTTGCAGCAAATAAAACCGGCCCTGCGACAAGGCCCACTCGATATCGCAGGGCATTTGGAAATACTCCTCGACGCGCAGGCCGAGCCGGGCCAGGACCTCGATCTGGCGGTCGTCGAGCGAGGCGGAATCCTTGGCCCCCGTTTGGCCCGGGCCGCCCCGTGCCAGCGTGGCGATGACTTTATCCTTGACGGCGATATGGCGTTCGCGAATGTGCAACGTGCCCTTGTCCAGCACGAAGCGATCCGGGGTCACCTTGCCCAAGACGACGGCCTCGCCCAGGCCGAAAGATGACTCGATCAGAATCTGCTCCAGGGCCGGATGGACCGGATTGGCCGTGAACATCACGCCGGAAACTTCCGACGGACACATCATCTGCACCGTGACCGACGTGCCCAGCAGGCCCTTGATCTGGTGGTGCCGGCGATAGGTGACGGCCCGGTCGTTCATCCACGAGCCGAACACGGCGTCGATGGCCAAAACGAGCAATTCCCACGGGTCGGTGGAAAGGGGATGGCGCGTGTGCGTGTGATAGGCGGTGCGAAAGAGCTCGCACAAGGTTTCCATCTGGCGGGCGTCGAGTTGTTCTTCGCGCGTCTTGCCCACCTCGCGGAGTAGATCGACCAACAGGACGGCAAAGATGGCCTCGTCCATGCCGGCGACGGTATGGCCGAACATGGCCAGGAAATGGCGATAGCCCTCCCAGGCGCCGCGCGGATTGCCCGTGTGCTCGGCCATGGCGCGAACGCAATCCGGGTTGAGGCCGACATTGAGCACGGTGTCCATCATGCCGGGCATGGATTGGGCGGCGCCGGACCGCACCGCCACGAGCAGCGGATCGCCGCCGCGGCCAAAAGGCCGGCCGGCCAAGGTTTCCAGGCGGGCCAGATTGCCGCGCACTTCCTCTTCCAACCCCTCGGGCCAGCGTTTACCGTCCTTGAAAAAAAGATCGCAGCATTCACTGGCGATGGTGAAGCCGGGCGGCACGTTGAGCTGGGCCCGGGTCATCTCGGCCAGGCTGGCGCCCTTGCCGCCGACCAGATGCCGCAGGTCGTTGCCCGCGTCCGCTTTGCCTGCGCCGAAAAAATACACGAACCGTTGCAACATGCGGTCTCCGAACCGGGGGAAGATCTATTTTCTAGGAAAGCCAAGCGGATGCAAGGCCCCAAATCTTTGGCGAGGTGATTCTAGTGATAAGCGGTCAGAGCCGCCAAAGCCTTGAACCAAAGCACGGAGGGGACAATCTTTCAAGCCTCAGGGGACGTAAAGCGGTAGTCGCCCCGCTGGCAGAACCTGGTTTGCCGGCCGCATCGCTGGCGGCGTCAGTTGAGCATCAAGGAGCGCAACACGACCGTGGGACAACGGGTGAGCACGGTCCGTGCCAACCGCTACACCCCGGAACAGGCCAGTGGGGAGCTGGAATGGCCTCTGGCCGCGGTTCAAGCTGGGCCGCCGCCAGTTGGCCAACAAGGTCGTTCAGGATCGATGCAAAATTTTCCTAGGTATGACTTTACCGATCAAATCCCTTGTTGGCCAAGTCAGTTTGAGTCTGCCAACAAGGGAAAAAGTAACGTTGGAAACGCGGCCCGTTTCACTCTACACCTTCTCCGGCAAAACGAACGGCTTGCGATAGCTTCGCCCGAGCAGGCGATTGGCTTCGGCATCGTTGACCAGGGTTTCGGTTTTGGGGTCGAAGCGCAAGGTGTGGCCGGTGCGGAGGGCGATGTTGCCGAGGTGGCACAGGCGGGTGCTTTTGTGGCCGTCCTCGATATCGGCGTTGGGTCGCCGGCCGGTGCGGATACATTCGAGGAAATTGCGATAGTGGGCGCGGTCCATGGGTTCCTTGACCGGCGAGTTGTCGGAGGCGTCGATGCCGTCCTTGACCTGCCAGCCCTTGTCGGTGAAGGTCAGGATGCCGCGCTCGCCGTACAGTGCGACGCCCCAGGATTGGCCCTCGATGCCGGTGCGCGACCAGATGCGGTGTTCCCAGAGGACCGTGCAGTTTGGAAAGTCGAAGGCGGCGACGTGGGTATCGGGAGTTTCCTGATCGTCGTCGTAGAAGAACTTGCCGCCGGCGGCGGCAATGCGCGTTGGGGCGTCGAGGTTCAAGAGCCAGCGGGCGACGTCGAGGGCGTGAATGCCGTTGTTGCCGAGCTCGCCGGTGCCGTAATCCCAATGCCAGTGCCATTTGTAGTGGAAACGATTGGCATTGAAGGGACGCTCGGGCGCCGGGCCCAACCAGAGATTGTAATCGACGCCGCCCGGAACCGGAGAATCCTTGGCATGGCCGATGCTCGGGCGATTGCCGGCGATCCAGGTGCGGGCGAAGGGAATCTTGCCGAGCTTGCCGGAGCGGACGAACTCGACGGCGCTCTGGTAATGCTGACTGCTGCGCCGCTGCGTGCCGACCTGGACCACGCGCTTGTGGGCGCGGGCCGCCTCGACCATGCGCCGGCCCTCAATGAGGTTGTGCGAGATGGGCTTCTCGACGTAGACGTGCTTGCCGGCCTGGCAAGCCCACACCGTGGCCAGGGCATGCCAGTGGTCCGGTGCGGCAATCACCAGGGCCGTCACGTTCTTGTCTTGCAGAACGCGGCGAACGTCCTTCTCGACGCGCGGCTGTCCTTTGTGCCGCGGCGCCAGGCCCTTGAGGGCGTTCTTGAACACGTTCTCGTCCGGGTCCACCAGGTAGGCGATTTCGACATGGTCGAGGGCGGAAAAGCTGGCGGCGAGCTGCCGGCCGCGGCCGCGCACCCCCATGACCGCCAGCACCATCCGTTCGTTGGGTTGATGGGCGGCGCGGGAATATCCCAGAGCCGACAACCCACCCACGGCGGCCGCGGACGATTTCAAAAAGCGACGGCGGTTGATCTTGGCCATGTTCTATTCCCCCACAAAAATGGAGACTGTAGCAAAACTATTGGGATGGCAGCCCCCTTCAGGGGGTTTTCCGCG
>CAZFGM010000643.1:0-4218 GCA_964518515.1 uncultured Alcaligenaceae bacterium
CTGGCAGGCGCGGGCGGGCGTGGACCAGGTGCGCGAATTCTTGCAGGCCGGCAGCGCCTGGCTTCCCTTTCTACGGCGGTAGGTCAGGCTTTCCAGCCTGACGAGTAACTGACCCCGCAGGCTCAAAGACTCGCCTGCGGGCTTGGGAAGTTACTTGAACAGCGGTTTCAGATCGAGCGTTTGCAGAGGCCGGGTGGTGGCGGAGTCCTTGCCGTTACTGAAGGCCAGGTGCAGGCGGCCGGCGGTGGGTTCGAACACCATGGATTGCAGGGTCCAGGCCCCCTGGTGGGCGGCATGCAAGCGGCGGGAAACGTCGGCCACGCTGAGCTTGGGAACTTTCGCCGCCTCGGAAAGAGCTTGATAGCGGCGACATACTTTTTGCACGGCCAGCTCCTTCGAGACAAAATGATTCGTGCCGATGCACAGGCCCTCGGTGGCCCGGCGGACGTGGAGGTTTTTGGTGGTGCTTTCGAAAACGGCGCCGCCGGTCTTATCGCAGGCCACGAGAATCACCATGGAGGCGGGACGGTTGGCGCGGAGCCACTTTTCCGCGTCGGCCAGCGTGCCGCACTCTTCGAGCAAGCGGCGGCCGACCACGCTGGCCGGGACGCCTTTCAGATCGAGGGGGTCCGAGCCGTCGGCAGTGGCGCGAACCTCATTGCCGCCGAACGCGAAACCATCGGCGTTCATCGCGCTGGCGGAAGTAATCACGCCGGGAAAACCGACGGTCACGAAGGCCCGCTTGCCGGCCGGGCGGTAGACCGTCACCAGGCTGTAGGCGTGCAGATTTTCCAGGGGCATGAAGTCCCAGTTGCGGCCAAAGAGAGTGGCGCCGCTGGCGCTGCGGCCGGGTTCCACCACCAGGCCGGAGCAGCCCGCCAGTTTGCGCAAATCCTCGATCGTGTTGGCGACGATGAGCAAATCGCGCTCGACGCCGCTGGCCTTGGCGATGGCCTCCACCTCGCGCTGGTATTCCGCGGGGAACTTGGCGAATTGTTGGCGGCTGACCTTGACCAGCACGGGCCAAAGAACCTCCAGACCTTCCTTCTTGAGATAATCCTTGAAGACGCGCACCGCGCCGGCCGCAGGCTTGAGGGCCAGCGTTCCCATCTGCGCCCCGATCTCTTCCGGTTTGCCGGCGACGACAAGAACGGGAAGGCCATTGATGTATTTGAGCTCGCCCTGGCCGTGCTTGCCTTCGGGAAAACGAAACGGTTCCGCGGCGGAAACCAAGGAAAAGGATAGAAAGAGCAAACTGAAAAGAGTGGATTTCATCGGAATACTACTCCTTTGCGCCGCTTGCGGCTTAGCGTGAACATCTGGGGTGCACAACCAGCTGAAAGTCCCATGCTATGCAGAAGGCCGAAAGATCGGCCTTCATTTTTCGCGAATAACCAGAAACTCCCGGAACCGCTGCCACTGTGCGGAAAAAGCACGGTGCTCCGCCAAGTCGATCTTCCCCTCGGAGCCGCCGTCTGCCCTCCAGCCGGTGGCGGCGGAATCGGCTTGGCCGTCGCGGCCGCCGGAAAGTTGCCAGGCGATTTCCCGGTCCTGGTAGCTGCCCAGGACGCCGGAAACACGGGGATCATTCCGGCTGGTGATGCTGAACAGCAGGGCCAGCGCCCAGGCGCGTTTGCCGGGTTCCAGCTTTTCTTTGCCCGCCTCGTCCAGAAGCGCCGGCACCGCTTTCCAGCCGAGGGTTAATAGCTTGCCGGCCGGCGAGGCGGGGGGAATGAAATCATGGGCGTGCTTGCCGTAAGAGCCGGCCAGGACCTTGATTTTTTCTTTGCCGTCGAGCTTGTCCAGCCAATGCCTGGCCTCTGCCTTTTCTTTCATGTTCACTTCGATGATCCGCGGCTGCACCTTCAGCTTGAACGGTTTCGATTGGCAAAGAACCAGCCCGGCCGTGGATTCGAGGTTGGCGATAGTCAAGCGATCGTGGTATTGAACGCGCACGGTGTACTCGCCGGGCAACAAGTCGATAAAGCTTTTCATGGCCAGGGTGGTGTTCCAGGAATGGCCGTGTTCCAGGAGCGAATCGCCGGTAAAGCCGCCCCCGTCACCCCACTGTTCCGTGATCGGTAAAACGATCCCTTTGGCATCGCGGACCTCGAAGCGCCAGCGTTCTTGCCTGCCGCTGCGATAATCACCCCATTCCTGAAAGATCACCGGCTTTTTCTCGAAATCTCGATTGGTCAGGGCGACCTCGAATTCGGGCAAGTTGGGGAACATGCATTCCAGGCGTGGTGGGGCGGAAACGACGATCGGCAGCGGATCGGGTTTGCCTTGCAAGCGGCGCAAGACCGTCAAGATTTCCAGGTTGCCGGGGTGATCCCACCGCTCGCCGAAACGGTGTTTTGGCCAGCGTTCCACTACTTCGTCGTTGTGGAGATCCAGAAAAGCCCGGATGTCATCCCCGCCGCGGCGGAGCATTTCCAGAAGATAGGCCTCCTGGTGGTTCAAGGCCGCCTGGCCGGTGACCATGGAATCCAGAAGAGGCTCCCAAACCCCATAAATATCCCTGCGGGCACTGGGGAAATAATGGCACATTTCCCGGTCGTTTAACCCGCTGAACTGGCAGCGCAGGGCTTGGTGGAGATATTTTTCCACCGCGGCGGGACGTTTTTGGGCCAGGGCAATACGGGCCAGGTTGCGCAGGCCGATTCCGTTATTCGAGTGATCCGGTCCGAGGGTTTTTTTCAAGATGGCCAGGGCCTGTTTCTGGGTCTGAAGCGCGGCGTCGTACTTTTCTTGCAGGCAGTAAAGGGTGGCCAGGGCGGTGAGACATTCGGCCATGTCCGGATGGTTTTCCCCATGCGCTTTTTTGACGATGGCCAGGGCCCGCCGGATGTGCTTCTCCGCGTCGGGTCCACTTCGGCCCAGCAGAAGCAAGCTTGTAATCAAACTGGGATGGTCCTTGCCCAAGGCCTTTTCGCGAACTTGCAGACAACCCTCTTCAAGGGAATAAGGTGCATGGCTCAGGGCGGCCAAGGTTTCAATGGATTCGGCCGTGTCGGGATGGTTCTGGCCCAGCAGTTTTTCACGGATGGCCAGGGCCCGGCGGGCCAGTTTCTCCGCCTCATCAAGGAACCCCAGCGCGCGGTAGACCTCCGCACGAAGGTTGACACAGCGGGCCACGGCGGGATGCCGTGGTCCAAAAATATTGAGCAGGAGCCATTCCGCCCGCAAGCACAGCCGGTCGGCCTGGCCGTAACGTCCCTGGCGGAAATGGGCCTCGGCCAGACCAACCAGGGTGTCGGCCAGGCGGTGATCCTTGGCCGGCAGCTTTTCCGCCTCCCGCAGGGCGGCGGCGAAGGCCCGCTCGGCCTCGGCATAGCGGGCCTGCCCAAGGGCCTTGCGGCCGGCGTCGTACCCGGCTTTCCAGGCCTTGACGTCGGTCGGCGATTGTTTCTCTGCAGCGCCTGGACCAGATGCAGGCTCCTTGGTCTTGGCGGGCTCCTTGGCCGGCTCTTCCTTCTTGGGTTCCGGCCTGGGCACGGGCGGCAGGAGCCCTTCACGGATCATCCTTTCCTCTTCCTCGATGTAAATCGTCGGGCTGGCCAGCATGATCCACATGCGGTCCTTTTCCTTGGGTCGATAAAGCACCGGCATGAGAATGGACTGGCCGTCATCGACGTCGAGCGTTGCCGAAAGGGAAGTTTCCCGCACGTGGGGCGATTCGACGACCACGCTCTTTACCGAGGCGAGGTCGAGGACCTCGGTTTTCTTGATCTCGACCAGTTGCGCGACCTTCTGCTTGATCTTCAGGCGTACGCGGCGGCGGTCGGGGCTGATCGCTATGTGAGCCAGGACTGAAAACCCTTCGTGGCCCGCCCGGTACACCGGCTCCTTCCCGGCAGCGCCGGCCTGGGCGGTATAGGTAAAGACCGTGTGCGAGGATAGGATGGCCGCCTCCAGGTCGGTCGGGTGCTTGGTCTCGTCTCCCTTCAGCAGAAGCTTTTGTTTTTGCAAGAGCGCTTCGAGGGGAGCATCGATCGGCACGATGGCCCGGACCGATCCGCGGGGTTCCAGCAGCAGGGGACGGATGTGCTGGGCATAGAACTGGGTATCCACTTCCACCAGGCGGGCGTTCATGACCACGGCCAGGCCGGCAAAGCGGCGGAAACTCTGCAGCAATGAATCGATTTCCTCATGGCTTCTGGCATAGGTCCGGATGACCAGCTTGGAACCGTTGACCACCTGAAAGGACACGCGCGG
>CAZFGM010000644.1:0-4211 GCA_964518515.1 uncultured Alcaligenaceae bacterium
CGGGTGCGGGCGTTGGTGCGGGTGCGCTGGCCGCGGACGGGCAGGCCGCGGCGATGGCGAAAACCGCGGTAGCTGCCGATGTCGCGCAAGCGGGCGATGTTCTGCTGTACTTGCCGGCGCAACGGCCCTTCCACCGTGTATTCCCGGTCGAGGATTCCAGCCAGGCGGCTGATCTCGTCCTCGTTCAGATCCTTGGCCCGGCGCTGCGGGTCCACCTTGGCCTTGACGCACAGCTGCATCGCCGTGGTCGGCCCGATCCCGTAAATATAGCGCAGCGAAATATGCGTCGGCTTGTCCGCCGGCAGGTCCACACCCAGAATACGCGGCATATCGGCTTTCTCCTGGTTCGTAGTGCGAGAGGCCGTGTGAAACCGGCCGGTTAACAGGCCGCTCGCCAAGAGTCTACCCCTGGCGCTGCTTGTGGCGGGGATTGCTGCAAATCACGTACAGCCGGCCATGACGCCGCACGATCTTGCAATTTTCGCAAATACGCTTCACGCTCGAGCGGACTTTCATGCCGGCCTCAGTAGTGCAAAAGTTTAGAAACTTTCATTTTAGCGTGGCACTCCAAGGGAACAAGGGGAAATCCCCACCCCGGTCCTTTGGAGTCAGGTTTTCTATGGCCTGGAACTGCTTTCGGGAAGGGATCACTCCAGATTTTCCAGCAATTCTTGCATTTCGCCGGCGGCGTGTTGCTCGCCTTTACGCAGGGCGGCGGCGATGCCGCGCTGCAAAACTTCGCGGGCCTCGGCCAGCCGGTTCAGCCGCTGGAAAGCCCGCCCGGCCTGGTGATAGCCGGGAGGATATTCCGGGGCGACTTTTAAAAGCTTGTTGAAACAAGGGACTGCCCCCGCATCATCGCCGGTGCTGACGTGTTCCATCGCCAGCATGTAGTGCAGCTCCGGATCGTTTGGGCTGTCGGCGAGCATATCCTCGATTTGCTGTTGGCGTGTCTTGACGGTCATGGTGGTGTTTTAGCCGTTCCGGCAAAAAAAGCCAGGTGCCGCCAGAGGGAGAGCCGATCGGGTAAGGTCCGCCCCAGGGAAGCCGCTAAAAATCTGCAATCTGAAATCAAATAGGCCCGGCGGCCAGCCTCGAACTTAGGACGGCGGCACCAGGGCCACTCCGATACGGGCCGGACCCTTTTTTCCCTCCCCCCTGGTGGGTAGGGTCAGGATCGGCACCGGTTCCGCGGTGGGAAAGCGGGCTTGCAAAGGCCGTGGCATTCGCTCGCCATAGCGCGTCGCATCCCAAAGCAAGACGCCCCCCGTGCGGAGGAAATCCTCGTCGCTGGCCCAGGGAGACGCCACGGGCGAGGGCAGGGGCGGGTCCGGCCAGGGGGAAGCGTAAACGCGCGGCCGATCCGGCGCCCACAGGCTGACAGTGCCCGCCAGCCAATAACCGCCGGCCACCATGGACAGGGGAGTGCCGCAGCGCTGCCGCCAGAGGTGCGTCACCTCTTCTGCCAACCGCTTGCCGGGGAAATGGCTGCGCGAGGGCCGGGAAAAAACCAGCGCCTGGCCCATGGCCCCAAAAAAAAATACCGCTCCCGCCAGGACAAACGCACGACCGAGGTGGAGGCCAACACGGTCAGGGGGTTTCAGCTCCCAGGTATGGAAGATCGCCAGGCCCGCCAGAGCCCACAGTGACATGCCCCACATCGGCCGCAGCGCCATCCCCGTGGCCCCCGCTAAGGCGATCTGCACCAGAAAAGGTCCGAGGATCACGGTCCAAAGATAGCGCCGCGCCAGAGCGTCCTGGCCTTGGACCGGGCGGCGGCGCAGCGTTAGCGCCGGTAAAACCAACAGCCCCAGAGGCAACAAGGCCAGGGCCTGGTTAAGGGCGAAGTGGGCCGGGTACGTCACCCGTCCCCAGGGGTTGGGGGGTGCGGGACGCGGACCTTCCAGGTCGTCCTCGTTTTCCTTGTCGTCCGGCTCGGTCCGGGCCAGCGCATAGCGAAGGGTGGGGAAATCATTGCGGACCAACCAGACCAGGTGCGGCAGGAAAAGGAACGTGGCGGCGGTCAGGGCTACATAAGGCCCCGGAGTTTTCCAAACCTGCCGTGCGGTTGGTTCCAGGACCAGGAACAACAACAGGGGCAAGGCCAGGAATACCAGGCTGTATTTCGCTTGCACTCCCAGGCCGGCAAAGCAACCCAAGAGCAGCCAGCTGCGAACCCTGCCCGTGCGCAGGGCAAAAAGTCCCCAGCACGCCGTCAACGTCCAGAAAGTCGTCACAACGACGTTATGGTTAAACTCCTGGCCAAACCAGTTGTAGTACAGGATGGCGTCCAGCGCCAGGGCGGAGAGCAAGGCGAGCCGGGGGGCGAGCAGCTTGCCCGCCAGGCGCCACACCGCCCACACTGTCAGGGCGACACAGAGATAGCCGGCGAAATACACGCCCAGAAATGAGCCGCCGCTGGCCTGATAGAAGAGTTCCGCCAGCCAGGCCGGCAGCGGCGGATGCTTGTGGTAGCCCCATTGCCTCTCCCGGCCCCATACCAACATCTCGACCACGTCCAGGGAGGGATTCGGCTGCACCAGGAACAGCATCACCGTCCAGAGAACGGTGCGGACCAGAAGCCAGGTCCAGAAAACGCGGGCACAGACCGCGGATTCCCGGCTTACCGCCCCCTCGCCCCTTGGTAGGGAGGGGCGCGGGTCCGCTACCTCCGCCATGAAAATCAAATCCTGAGCCATGCCAAGTCCCCCGTGGGGCTGCCAAGGGAAGATTGAAAATTGAAAATTGAAAATAAATTAAGCAATAGATATTTGGTGCAGCTTGCCTGTGGGCTGACGCCGGTTCCAGAAAGAGTCACCGCTGCGTCCTAATAATGAGCTTAATCAAAATACTTCCCTTTGTGCCGCGCCACCGCCGCCGGGGGCATTCGGCTGACGGACCCGGTGCTTGGAGCCAAACGGAAGGCGACACCCATGGGGCTGGCCGCCTCTTGTTTGGCGTTCGTCGCAGCATCGCGTGGGCCCCAGCGGGTCCCCACTGCCAACAGGTCGAAACGAAGGAACCTCTCCTCCTTGAGATGGTAGCTGGCCTGGCCGACGAGCTTCGCCTCATAGCCGATCGACACTTTCTTGCGCGTGCCCTCGGCTCGTGTGACCCCTTCGATGGTCAGGTGCAGCATCTCGCCCTCGGTTCCTTTCACGACCGTGAACAAATCCGCTTTCTTTACCTCGCCGGCGGCGAAGGCATGCGCCGTGCCGATGACCATGTCGATGAGGTGGTAACGGGCCAGGCGCTGGGCGAGCTTGGCGGGCACCTTGTGCCGGGTGCCCGCTTGCTTGTCGGCGGGGATCATCGACTTGACCTCGGCACGAGTAAACCAGGCGGCGTCGCGATTGCCGCTACCCCACTTGCCGCCAAGCTGATATCCTTCCGGCGGCTGCGACAGATCGTTCAACTTGGCCGGATCGCGCGGCAGGTCCCGGGCAAAGACCTGCAGTACCAGCCCGTCTGCCGGGTAGAGGTGTGCGTGCATGCTGCCCGCGACCACGCCGGGCGGATCTTTGGGCAACATCCTCGCCTGTTTTGGCAACGCCTTCCACTTGTCGAGAGCCTCGCTAAAAAGCTTAAGGTAGACCTTGTAAACGTCATTCTTCCAGTTGCCGTTGTAACGCGCCAAGATCTGGCCGCTGGGAGTCACCACGTAAACCGATTGCCCCAGACCTCCTCCATTGGAAGCGGAGAGCTTTTGAAAAAGCCCCCTTTCTTCGGGGTTGCGTCCCTTGGCGTAGCTATCTTCGGCGGCGGGAATGAAATGCTTGTCGATCATGTCTTGAACCTGTGGATTGGCAAAGACGTACCGTCTGCCGCGGATGCCGTTGCCTCAGACGTTGCACAGGGGATGGCCTTCCATGAGCCACAAGACGATCGGCTTGTCCGCCTTGTGAGCATCGACAACGGCGTCCCACAGGGAAGGCCTCCAGGCAATTGCGAGCCATTCCTCCTCCCTCGGGCGCGGCACGACGTACTTGAAGTAGTTCGTGAACGACTTGTCGTTCAGTTCCTGAGCCGCGACGGGCGAAGTGAGGACGCCGAGAACCAGCACAACTGCTAGACGTTTCATTGCAGGCTCCTTCTGAAGATCAGCAAATTCACCAGCGCGAACTCCGAGAAACCTCGCCAGGCGAACGATGAAGTCCAGCAGCGGGGCCGGCTGCAAAGACTTCATTCCTCGGAAACCCGTGATGCCGGCC
>CAZFGM010000645.1:0-4206 GCA_964518515.1 uncultured Alcaligenaceae bacterium
CCCTGAACTGGCAAGGGATTCATGACACCACCTTGGGTGTTGGAGTATTCTGGAATACCTGAGTGAGCCGTTATGAACCGACCCCAAGCAGCCAAACTCCCTTGAGGTAAACGAGAGGTTGGTCTTGGCAAACTCCAAAACTCACCGCCAAGGGCCGAACGACAACTTGGCGGATTTGCATTCGTAGGGAGGGCAGCGCGTAAAGGGGCTCGCCAAATTCCACCGGATTGGTTTGCAGTCGGTCAAGAATCTGCTCAATGGCCTCCAGTGCCTCTTTACCTCTTCCTTGCTGATTTGCCTCCCGTTGGATTTTGCGCAGGTTCTCGGCAATTACGCGCGAACAGTCAATCGACCAATGCCCTCCCCAAGCCATGGGTCATTTCCTCTTGGATTCATGCTGGCGGTGGATTTCGCGCATTTGGGCCACCACCTGTTCCAGGGGAACACCTTCTTCGATCTCGGTGTATTTCTGCAAGTCCGCCGCTGTGAATTCCTTGCGCAGGCGCGCATAAATACTTTGGAGGGATTCTCCCTTCCGGACCTTGAGGGTTCGTATCGGTTCTTTTGGGGGGGAATTCTTGCGCCGTGCCATTTGCCTTTCTCCTTGGTGACCGGATCAACTCTGGCTGGCTAAACCGCATCCTACCTCCCGAGGGGGCGCCTCGCAAGGGTCGTTTGATCGGTTTTCTTGTTGTCGTTCTTTCGGAGAGAATAAAGGGGTCAATAATCTTTAATAACCTTTCTGGGACGGCCGAGCGGGCGCAGGAGAAAAGATGAATGACCCCTTTATTTGAAAGGTAATAAACCTAAAACTTTACTGAGTCCTGGGGGCAGCAAGACACGCCACGCGAAAGCCCCGGTCGAAGTTGCGGACGGCGGGCGCGCCCCAGTTGCGGAAGGCGGCGCGGCAGTCCCTGGCGACGCCGTTCCACGAGCCGCCGCGCACGACACGACGGTCCCCAGATGCGGGCCCCTGGGGGTCTTTCACCGGGCCTTCCGGGTATTCCCCGTACCAGTCGGCGCACCACTCCCACACGTTGCCGTGCATGTCGCTCAATCCAAATGGATGGGGATATTTTTGCGCGTAGGAACCAACGACGCTGGTTCCCTTCAAATAGGGCCCCTTATCTTTGGCGCCGTAAGGAAAATTCCCATGGCAGTTGGCCTCATTGGCGTTGCAGGACCGCCCAAAGTAAAACGGCGTCTGGGTCCCGCCCCGGCAGGCAAATTCCCACTCCGCCTCCGCCGGCAAACGGTACAAGCGTCCCTGCTTTTTTTCCTCCCGAAGTTCCGCAAGCCAACGGCAAAACTCCAAGGAGTCGTTCCAGCTAACGCAAGAGAAAAAAGGGGACGCGGACCGTTTTCTTGACAGGCCCGGCCCCGAGCGGTCGTAAACGGTCCGCGTCCCCTTTTTTCTTCGCTTTGGCGAAGATGTCGCAGCCTTCCACCGTCCCCCGGCCCTGTTCATACACAAACACGCCGCCGCCTTCCTTGCTGTCGTGGATCTTGCAGTCGCGGATGGTGGGATCGCCGCCTTGCTTGATCGCCACCCCGGCACGTTTGTTGGCGAAGATGTCGCTGCCTTCCACCGTCCCCCGGCCCTGTTCATAGACAACCACCCCGCCGCCGTTTTCGTGGATCTTGCGGTCGCGGAGGGTGGGATCGCCGCCTTGCTTGATCTCCACGCCGTTAGGGCGCGGTTGCATCCTCACTGGCTTGCAGAGCGGCCTCGGCCTGTTCCAGGCCGCGCCGGTCCAAGCTCGGCCGCTGGTTCAGGGCCTGGCGGTAATGGGCCACGGCCAGGCCGAATTGCTCTTTTTCCAGATACAGGTTTGCCAGGTTGTAGTGGGCTTCGGCCATGCGCGGGTTGATGCGCGTGGCTTCGCGGTAGGCCTGGATGGCCAGATCCGCTTGCTCCTTGCGGCGATACACCAGGCCCAGGTTGTAATAGCCTTCCGCCCGGTTGATATCGAGTTGAATCCCCCGGCGCAGCACGGTAATGGCATTATCGAGCTGGTCCAAACGATTGTAGACCGCGCCCAGGTTGATGTAAGCGCATCCGCGGAGCGGATCCAGGCGGGTAACTTCCTTGAAATGGTAGGCCGCGCTGGCCAGGTCATTCAACAAAAAGCACACCGAGGCCAGACCGTAATGGACCTTGGGATTGTGAGTGCAAGCCCCCAGCGCTTGCAAGTAGAACTGCTTGGCCTGATCGTTGTGGCCCTGGGCAATCGCCTGCTGCGCCTTCTGGCACAAATTTTCAACACTTTCCTTCGCCACGGCTACGCCTTGCCGACCTTCACCAGGATCGCCCGAACCGTCGGGGGCCACCACCAGGCTCGGGCGGGCCGGAGGGGGCGGCAGCACCGGTCCCGGACCGGCCACAGCCGCAGCCGGCGCCAGCAGCCGGCCCAATTGGTCCGCCAGCTCCATGGCATCGGCCGGGCGCTCTTCCGGTTCGTCGTCCCAGCAGCGGTTGAGAAGGCCAACCAGGGGCTCGGCCACACCCATCTTCGCCAGGACCCGTTTCCAGCCCTCGCCGGAGGGGCGATCGAGGGTGAAATCGCCGCGCAGGAGCTGGTACCAGATCACGGCCAGGGCATAGACGTCGTCGCGGCGGTCGGGTTTGAGGCCGCGCTTCTGCTGGGGGGAAGCATACTGCGGCGTGAAGGCGCGAATGGTCGGCATCTCGCCGCCAGCGGGCGTCGCCGGCACCGCCGCGGCCTGGTCGGGGGCCAGGATCTGGCCGATGCCGAAATCGGCGATCAGGGGCACGTATTTCCCGGTTTCCCCGCGCTTCAGGAGGATGTTGCTGGGCTTGAGGTCGCGGTGCACCACGGGCGGATCGAGGCGGTGGAAGTGGCCGGCGGAGCGGGCCAGGTACTCGACGGCGCGATGGACGCGCCGCAGGCGCTCGGGCTCGTCGAGCTTTTGCCAGCGCGGCAGCAGCGTGCACAGGTCGCCGCCGTCGGCGTACTCGAACTCGAGCCAGGGCGGATCGCCGGCCGGCTCGGCGTCGAGCAGGGCGACGATGCCTTCGCGCCGGCCCTGCTGGCGCACCTGGCGGATGACGCGGGCTTCGTGGGTGGTGAAGCGCCGGCAGGCCTCGGGGTCGAGGAAGAACTTGAAGGCGGCCGGCTCGCCCATGTGTTCGTTGACGGCCTTCCAGACCTCGCCGAAGCCGCCGGCGCCCAACAGCTCGACGAGCTTCCAGCTCGGCCGGCCGGGCACGTGCGCGCCGGGTCGAAAGCGTGCCGGCCGCTGCGGCAAGAACGAGGCCAGGTCCTCCGGCTTGCCGACGTTGGCCGTTGCCGGCACGGTGGTGCCCGATGGATCGCCAAGGTAGCGGGCGCCCTGCTTCATCGACCCCTGCAGCTGGGCCAGGTAACTGGCCAGCTGGTCGCGCATCTCCTGGCCCAGGCCGGCGGCCAGCTCGGCCAGGACCCGTTGCATCTCGCCGCGAAACTCGTCGTGACCGGCGCGTAGCCCTTCCTCCATCTCGAGGCGCATCTGGTTCAGCCGCTGGTCGAGCTTGTAATCCTCGACGACGGCGGCGGCTACATCGACGACCAGCCCGCCGCCGGGAAGCATCTTGGCGCTGTTCTTGACAAAGGCCTTGCCGACCTTCAGAAGGAAATTGCCGAACCCCATGGCCGACCCCCACGGTCCAAAGGAAGCGCCTCAACCCTGTTATTCGCCGCCAACCGGCGGAAATTGACCGGCTCCATTGTACGGGCTGCCCCCGGCGCCGCAAGAATTATTAACCGGGTCGTTGGAGAGGCTGTAGCAAACTTGTCGGGATGGCAACCCCCTTCAGGGGGTTTTCCGCGCCAGCGGTGTAGGCCCGTCGTTTACGGCGGGTTGCAGGGACCTCATCCCCTGAGAACCCCGTTCACGGGGATTCTCGCGGTTTGCCTTTAGGCACCCAGTTCACGGCTGAAGCCGAACGGCGAGAAACCCCGTGAACGGGGTTGGAAACCAAGGACGCGGTTTTTCCACAACCCGCCCTCAAGGGGCGGGCCTACACCGCTGGCGCGGAAAGCCCCGTGAACGTTCACGGGGCTGTAAACCAGACAACAACAAACCTCATTCCCGATTAATTTGTTACAGTCTCTCGTTTGCTCGGTTTTCGGGTTGTCGTTCTTTCGGGCTTTCGTGATTGTTTTTCTCCCGCGGCGGCCAATTTTCGCCACAACCGAGCTACCG
>CAZFGM010000646.1:0-1773 GCA_964518515.1 uncultured Alcaligenaceae bacterium
TGACGCTGCGGAGCTGTTTTTCCACCTCGTCGATGATGTCGCGCAGGCGCTGCAGATTTTGCTCGACGCGTTCAAGCTTGCGCAGGGTTTCGATCTTCTTGGCCTTGAAACGGCTGATGCCGGCGGCTTCTTCGAAGATGACCCGCCGTTCCTTGGTGGACGCTTGCAACAGCACGTCCACCTTGCCCTGCTCGATGATGCAGTAGGCGTCGTGGCCGGCGCCGGAGCCGAGGAAGAGGTCCTTGATGTCCTTGAGCCGGCTGACCTGGCCGTTGATGAGGTATTCGCCCTGGCTGTCGCGGTAGACGCGGCGGGTGATTTGCACCTCGCTGGCGTCGGTGGCCAGCTGGCGATTGGCGTTGTCGAAGGTCATGGTGACTTCGGCCATGCCGAAGCTGCGGCGGGAGGTGGAGCCGTTGAAGATGACATCGGTCATTTCGCCGCCGCGCAGACTCTTGGCGCTCTGCTCGCCCAGAATCCAGCGGACGGCATCGACAATGTTGCTCTTGCCCGAACCGTTGGGCCCGACGATGGCGGTAATGCCGTCGCCGAAAGTGAAGGTGGTCTTGTCGGCAAAGCTTTTGAATCCGATCAAATCCAGGCGCTTGAGCATTCCGCCTCCTCGACCCCCTGTCGGCGAGCGGCCGGTGTAAACCGGCCAGCCGCTCGCCAAATCAGGGATTTAGGATAGCAGATCGGGCAACGGAGGCAAAAGGCGCAATCCTATCCCGGGCCGATCTTCTGAGATGGCACGTCCTTACATCGACGGCTTGGCCGCCCAGCCTTGAAGGTATTTGCCGGCGCTCAGCAAAAATAGAAAAACCAGGAAAGGCTTGTCTTTTCTCAGGCGGGGTCGCAAAATGAAATGCGCAAAAGACAAGGAGGACTCATGATTACCACCGCTCCCATCCCTGCCGAACAGCGGCTGCGCTTGTCGGGTGTTCCCTGGAAAACCTACGTGCTTTTCAGCGACGGCCTGGGGGAGCGCCACATCCGCATCACCTACGATCGAGGAGAGATGGAAATCATGACGGTGTCAGCAAAACACGAAAATAGGAAAACGCTCATCGCCCGGTTGGTGGAGGCCCTCACGGAAGAAATGGCGATCGACATTGCCGGATTTGGCTCCATGACCTGCCGCCGGGAAAAAATGAAGCGCGGTTTCGAGCCAGATGAGTGTTACTGGATTGAAAATGAACCCCTAGTCCGGGGCCGAGAAGAAATCGACCTGGAAGTAGATCCTCCACCCGATCTGGCCATGGAGGTCGAAGTTAGCCGCAGTACCATGAATCGCCTGGCCATTTATGCCGCCATGCGGGTGCCCGAGGTTTGGGCCTGGAATGGCGAATCCTTGCGGATTTTCCTGCTCACTGCCCGGAGAACGTACCGCCTAAGCAAACGCAGTCGAGCATTTCCTTTTCTGCCACTTGATGAATTTGTGAAATTTCTTACGCGCAAAGGAATGAGCGAAACGCAACTACTCCGGTCTTTCCGGGCCTGGGTGCGAAAGAACAAACGCAAATGGAAGAAGTTCCGAGGATGAGGTACCACGGTGGCATTGGTGGCACGGCTTTCCCAAGCCGTGTTGCGGCGATGGCGGGTTAGGAAACCCGCCCCACAGAAATATTTACGGCGACAGCGTGCTGGCCGTCCGCACCTGCACTTGCTGGGTCTTGCCGCCGCGCATTTTCGAATTTCGATATTCGAATTTGTTTGTTTCGGATTTCGATATTCGGATTTCGGATTTTCTTTAAAGAACTTTACGAAACACCA
>CAZFGM010000646.1:1873-4202 GCA_964518515.1 uncultured Alcaligenaceae bacterium
GCAAGGAGCTGGTTTCGATGAATAGCACCCGGCCCTGGCGGCGGCGGATATCGTTTTCGACGTACTGCAATAATTCGCCGCCCAAACCACCGGCTTGGCGCTCTTTGCGGACCACAATCCAGTACAGGTACCAGGTGCGTTCGGTCATGGCCGCCGGCGCGTAGTAGGCGAAGCCGAGGATGTTCCCGTCCTGTTCGCAGGTCACCGCAACATGGCCGGCGGCGCGATTCGTGGCATAGTAATCGTCGAGCACTTCGCGGAGGGCCTCGATCTCGAGCGGCTTGAATACGCCGGTCGTGGCGGTGATTTCCAGAAGCGCCGGCGTATCCCCCGGCACGGTCGGACGGATCATGGGAATCTCCGAAAGGAAGAAAAATCAGATTTCCGTTTTCAATCTGTAATCTCAAATCGTCAATCTGAAATCTTTACGCCCCTCGCTCGCCAAGGCATTTTTCCACCAACTCGCGCGGGGCGCCGATATCAACGACGTGGACCTTGCCAAGCCACGGCCGGGCCGCCGGGTTTACAAATCCCTGTTTCAAAGCTACGAAGGTGGCGGTGTGGCTGGCCCTTACGGTCGCGCCCAGCGGCTGGCCGGAATCGCAGTCCAATCCCGAAGGTATGTCCACGGCGAATACGCGGCCAGGCCCGGCGTTGACGGCGGCAATGACCCGGTCCAACGGCGGCCGCACCGGGCCCGTCAACCCGGTGCCAAAGAGAGCGTCCACCACCCATTCGGCGCCGCCGAGCTCAGCGGTTACTTCTTCCAGCGCCGGATGGATCCATCGGTGAATTTGGGTCCGGGCCAGAACGTGATAATTAACCTCCGCATCGCCCGCAAGTTCCTCGGGCCGGGCTAACACCAGGACGCGCACCGGCACGCCGCGAAGATCGAGGTGCCGGGCCATGACCAGGCCGTCGCCGCCGTTATTGCCCTTGCCGCAGCAGATCACCACCCGGCCGTGAATGCCCAGGGAAATCAGCACCTCTGCGGCGCCGCGGCCGGCGTTTTCCATCAACACCGCGCCGGGGATGCCGTAATCCTGGATGGCCCGGCGGTCGAGCTCGCGGACCTGCTGGCGGGTGAGGCTTGGTGTCATGGTGGCCTTACAATTTCCCGGTTGATGGGGGGGGCGGGATCAGACTTTGAAAGACATAATCTGCGGCCGCGACGGCGGCGGTGAAATGGCTGGGGTAATCAAAGCCCTCTAAATTATCTTCATAATCACAAAGGTTGCGCCAGCAGCGCAATAATTCCAACCTATCCGCCACATTCTTGCGTCTCCGGGACTTCAGGTGAGCACGCAGGGCCCCATGGTCCTGGGACTTTTCTTCCCATTTGGTTTTCGGTTGGAAAGCAAGCCAGGTGCGGGCATATTTGTGGGCGTGGCCATAGGCGGCGTAATAGGCTCGGCCAATGGCACACCGATAGGCGGTTTCCGGAAAAGGAAATGCTTGGGCCCGAATCTGCGCTTCCAGGAAACGAGCCAAATCCAGGAAAGTCATCCAATCAAATTCCATGACTGAGCTTGGTTCCGCAAGCTGCGGAGAAGTTGTAGAATGGAATTCCTCCCGCCAACGGATTGAAATCCATCTACATTGGTTGCGGCTTAGCCGGGCTTAGCCGCGTTAGGCTTTCGAAATTCAGGGTGGATCGTCATCCAGCCGGACATGGCGCACAAATCAACCCCGCGATCTTTTTCCACCCGATCCCATACGTTATCAATTCTTGAAAACAGGTTGGGATCATAAGAAAACAGACGCAGATACAAGGCTAAATGGGAATCCTCAATTTCCGGATCGTGGTATACCTCCAGCGACAACGCCGGTTGCTCCCCAAACTCGGCGCGCGTGTATTGGCATACGGTGGGCACCACGGCCGCCAGATCCGGGTGGCCCTCCAGATACGCTTGCACCTCGTCAGGCCGTGGCACCGCAACGTCAGGCGGGATACCGAAGGTTTTCTTGCCTGCGGAAAGGGAGGATTGGTTCATGGCTTAACCTTTTGTTCTGGGGAAAGCGGACTGCCCTAATGTTACCCAATCACCGGCTAATCCGCAAACCCGATCCTTTGAGCAACGCTTCCACTTCCGCCTTGGTGATCCAGGCAAAATCCCCCGGAATCGAATGCTTGAGGGCGCTGGCGGCCACGCCGTAGTCGAGGCCCTCTTGCACGTCGTTTGCCAACAGGCCGTGGATCAGGCCGGCGGCGAAAGAATCCCCGGCGCCCAGGCGATCGACGATTTCCACTTCGTAGGTTTTCGTGCGGAAAAGATTGCCCTTCTGGTAGGCGATGGCGGTCCAGGTGTTTTTCCACACCAGGGGATTT
>CAZFGM010000647.1:0-4199 GCA_964518515.1 uncultured Alcaligenaceae bacterium
GCGACAGTTCATGGTAAACTCCCTCGTTGACAAGGAAACGCAACTTTTTTTCTTTGCACTTACTTGGCTTCCGCCCACAATATCAACATTGGGTCGAGCACACCTAGAATGAATCTACTCCTGCCGGCCAAGAACAACCTTGGCTGCTCTTGGGCCTAGCTGCCCGCGCCGGCTACTTCCCGTGGACCTCGCTGGTTTTGATGAGATCAAGGCGTTCTTGCAAGGGCTTGTAGTTACGAAGCCATGACACGAGGGAGGGGGGCGCGATCTATTCGGCGACTCCTGCCCGGAGGGGGATGGAGATGACGCGGCCAAGCCGCAAGCGACGAGTGGGACAAACATGCTCTCCGTGCCAACCCTGACTACCATTCGCCAGGCCATCCCCCGCCTCACCGTGGGAGTCCTCGGCGATTTGTTTCTCGACCGCTACCTCGACCTCGACGCCGCCTTGACCGAGGCGTCGCTGGAAACGGGCCTGGACGCCTACCAGGTCGTGCGCGTGCGGCCCAGTCCCGGGGCCGCCGGCACCGTGATCAATAACCTGGTGGCTCTGGGCGTCGGAACCGTGCTGCCCGTGGCCGTGATCGGCGACGACGGCGAAGGCTACGAATTACGCCAGGCCCTCACGCGGTTGCCGCGCGTCGGCCTGCAGGCCGTCTTTTCCTGGCCCGACCGGCGCACCCCAACCTATACCAAGCCGCTGCTGCACCAGGCCGGCCAGTCGCCGCGCGAGTTGCATCGCCTGGACATCAAGAACCGCACACCGTTGCCCCGCGCGGCCCAAGACCAAGTGCTGACAACTCTTTTCGACCTCTGGCCCCGGCTGGACGCCCTGGTCGTGCTGGACCAGGTGAGCGAAGCGGAGTGCGGCGTGATCACGGCCGGGGTGCGCGATGCCCTGGCCGGCCTGGGCCGGGCCCTGCCGGACAAGCTGATCCTGGCTGATAGCCGCGAGCGCATCGGCCAGTTCCGCGACCTCTGCCTGAAGCCGAATCGAAAAGAATGCGTGCGGGCAGTCGGCGGCGATGGCACGTCTGCGGATTCGCTTCAGCCGGCGGCCGCGGAGTTGGCCAAGCGCACCGGGCGGCCGCTGTTTTGCACCTGCGGAGCCGACGGCATCCTGGTCGTGGACCCCCGTCCCCCATCGGCCCAGACGATGCTGGTACCCGCTTTGCCGGTGTCGGGCCCCATCGATCCGGTGGGCGCCGGCGACAGCGTGAGCGCCGGCCTGGCCTGCGCGATCGCCGCCGGCGTCTCCTTGCCCGAGGCGGCCGCTTTTGCCAACCTGCTGGCCGCGATCACCATTCGACAAATCGGCGCCACCGGCACCACCTCCTGGCCGGAAATCGAGGAATGCTGGAAAGCTTCGAGCCGTTTCGGTTAGCCGAATGTGGTTCCCGTCTCGATGATCGGCACCGCGCCGAGGCGACCAAGCGCGGTTTCAGACCGGATCACCCTCCCACGGCCAAGACCCCAGCAAAAAGGCCACTTGCGATTTTGCGCGCAAGTGGCCGATAGTGGAGGCGCCGGGAATTGAACCCGGGTCTCGGTGTACTTCAGTGTCGGCGTCTACGTGTGTAGCTTGTCTTGGCTTGGCCGGCCGGCCCCTTGCGAGTCCGCCGGCCGCGTTCGCCCGAGCCGCCCCCGGCAAACAGGGTCCGGCTGGGGCTAACCGGCTGTGTTCTTTAGCGGGCGCCGCCTCCGGCGCGACCGGCCTCACGACCGATCCAAGCTCCCGCGATCCTGATTTGGCGACCGAAACGAGACCTCTCAGGCCAAGCCCTCGAATTCGGGACTGCCTGGTTTATTAGGCAGCCATGGAGAACTGCGGTTCAGCAGTTTAGGTGTGATCAGATTTTTACGTGGCCCTCTGATCAACCACGACACGCGGCACGACACCTCAACTTACCCGATCGAAACCAAATCGCCCCCGTGGGCTTGACTCTTCTATTATAGCCGATCGGCGTGCCCGAGGGCAGCCTAAGTTCCGTTTCCTTGACAATAATCGACGATGACAATGCTTACAACCTTTCCTTGACTTCGGACAAGTCGGCCATTTGTGCTGGTGGAAAAAAATCACGAGCGTTCATCAAGCCAAATGCACGGCCCTTTTGACCGATTCCAATGGTTTCCCCGTCGCCGAAAAAATGCTAATCTTCAGTACCTCGCTTGGCGTCTTGAATTCGCTATCTCTCCCGGTTTGGCGGGGAACACGGCCTCTTACTCCTTCGACGAACGGTATTGGGGCTAAGCCTGTCCCCCTGAGCAATTCCCCATCCTGGTTTGCAACCCGGCTATTTTGCGGTGAGCGCGCATTTCTTGCGGGGAGGATCTTTTTGGCCCCGAATGGAAAAGGCCAATGGCAGATGATTCCCCTGCGGGGTTACGAGTATTTCCACCATATTGAACCCGTGGGCCGGGCTGGGTACTCAATTTGGATTTATCATCTTGACTTGGAACAAGTGAATAAAGTGCGACGGACAATGGGTCTGCCTATATCGAAATGATACGCCTCCACGCCTCCACGCGGGAAAATTGATCGAACGGCGGATCGCCTGATAGGCAATTCCCCCCTGTGTGCGCGAAATTGACGCGAGTGGCTAAACCCAGGACACAAGTTGCTGGAAGATTATCAGTTATGACGATTGCCACTCACGCCAAATGGTTTCTTGCGTTGACGTGAGTGGAAAGCGGTGAGAACGGGGAGAGAGACGAAGGCGGCGGATAGGGAAAAAACGCAATCGGCCGACACCGACCTCATCTCCTTGCCGGGGATAAACGGCGTCAAGAATCGAAACCCAATGGTCCGCCCCACCTCATTTGACAAGTGAGCGGCGGGGTTTTTCCGGCTTATCCCCGCCGGGACAATCAGATGGGGCGGACACCCCCTTTGTGCCTTGCGCGGACTGGATCACTTTTTGAGATAATTCCGCCGCAGGCTTGCTCCTTTCTGGTCGATAGTCTCGAAGCGGAGGACCCGCTCGGCCGAGTTGGTCTGCTGGCGAATCTCCTTGGTCACGTCTTGGTTGGTCGCCTTGCCCTTGTCGGCTTCTTCGAGGAAGGTCTTGACGGCCGCGGCGCTGACCGTTGGGAATTTCTTGTCCTTGGGCAAGTCGGCAAAGGCCTCGATGGCGCTGGCCTGCAGAAGGCGCGGCCAGACCTTCGCAAAGAGCACCGGCGAGCCGTACACGTCGGCCGTGTAAACCTTGCCGTTGACCGCGAACGCGAAGCCGACCACGTCGGGCTTTTCCCGGACGATGGGCAAGAACTTGGCGACGTACTTGTCGGCGGCGGCGCGGACCTCCTTGACCTGCAGGCTCAGGGCCAGGCTCGAGTCGGATTCCTTGACTTTCACCTCGGTGCCCGCGTTCCTGGTGAGCTTGTCCTGGGTCTTGGTGACGTCCATCCACACGCCGCTCTGGCTGCCGGAGAAGCGATTGGCCAGGCGCAGATCGTTGGTGCAGAGCTGGCCGGGACAGGCGGTGAAGGTTTTATCCGCTTCGGTCATCGGCCGCATCCACCGGCCGGCGGTGTGCTCGACGCAGAACACCGTCAACGGCAGCTTGCCCGATTTCGGCGGCACAAGTTGGTCGTACTTGGCGATGCGGTCTTGCTGGCCGCCCTTGAGAATGTCGCCAGACAGTATGAGGACCTCTTCGTTGGGCGATAGATTTTCCATGGTGAGGTCGTTCACCTTCTGCGTCTCGTAAATGACGAACTTCTTTTTGTCGAGGGCGTCGGCCAGCATGACAAACTTTCGGCCCTTGAGCCGGTCTGGCCCATGGATCAGAAAAATCGCGAGGTTGTCGTGGGAGTAAGGTCCGGAGAGCTGGTATTCGCCGGCCGCGGTCCGTGGCGCCGGGTTGGCCGGGTTTTGTTGGGCCAGCACCAAGCCGGCGAGAACGGCACCGGCGACGAGAAAAGCCGCCAGAGTTCGGCAGGCGTGCATGACAGGTTCCTCCTAATCAGAGAAAGGTTGTTGCGCAAATCATAATATGGGGCCATGGTGTCGAAGTTGTGTGATGAAGACCCTTTTCCGTGGCCGTCCTGAAGCATAGACGAAAGAGCCAGAAAATGGAAACCAAAAAGGTTAATGTTACCGAAGCGTTACGATGGGAAACCGCCTGCGGCCTGGCGTGACCCGCGGGCAAACTGGTCTTGCTAAGCCGCCAGCGGCAAGGGCGGGATTGTGACGCGGA
>CAZFGM010000648.1:0-4188 GCA_964518515.1 uncultured Alcaligenaceae bacterium
AGGCACAAACGACGAAGTCACGGGACGTAAGTCAAATTAACGGTAAACATGTACCCCGTGCCAAGCACGGTTTTTTTGCGGAGACCAGGGTCGCCGTGCGAAGGAGCTCATGCGGCATCCTCTCCCGTTGGGTCGATCGATGCCGTCGGCCGGGCCAGCGTGACCATCGATCCGCTGAGCAACAGGACCACGAGCTATTTTGATGCCGCGGGTAACCTGACCGGTGTCAGGGATCCCAGGTCCAACTTGACGCAATTCCTGTACGATGCTTTAAATCGCCAGACAGTGACGATTGATCCGCTCAGCAATCGGACGACGAGTTACCTGGACGCGGCGGGGAATCTCACAGGTGTTAAAGACGCCAGGTCCAACCTGACGCAGTTCCTGTATGATGCGCTGAACCGGGCCACCGTGACCATCGATCCATTGACCAATCGGACCACGAGCTATTTTGACTCTGCGGGCAACCTGACCGGCGTCAAAGACGGCAGGACCAACTTGACGCAGTTTTTGTACGATGCGCTCAACCGGGCCACGGTGACCATCGATGCGCTCAGCAACCGCACCACGGGCTATTTTGATGGGGCGGGCAACCTCACTGGGCTGAAGGACCCCAACACCAACCTGACGCAATTCTTGTACGATGCCTTGAACCGCCAGACGGTCACTATCGACGCCTTGAACTATCGCACAACGAGCTATTTTGACGCAGCGGGCAATTTGACGGGGCTTAAGGACGCCTCCAATAATTTGAGCACGTTCGCCTACGATGCCCTCAACCGGACGACCGGCACGACGGACCCCGCGGGGAAGACGGCGACCTTCGCTTACAATGCCGTCGGCCTCATGACTGGCACTACCGACCGGTTGGGACGAAAGCAGGAATTCACCTTCGACGCGGCGAATCGGCTGACCATGACGGTCTGGAAAAATTCCGGCGGCTGAATTGCTGTGGCGCTATCCACCGCAATGGCCAGGTCTTGTGCAACCTGGACCTGGCAATCAGTTCCAGCTTCCGCCTGGTGTGTGGGCGGTTTCACCAGGCCTACTGCCTGTTAAATACGGTCATCCGTTCTTTTTAGGGTTTAAGCAAAACAACCAGCTTGGCTGGCAGTTCCTTGGAGGACTCTTCGGGCCTGGCTTCCTGGAAGGAGTTGTTTTAGGGGCCGGCGCCCAAGGTCCTGGTGCCGGCGCGGGTCCCTAACTGGGTTTGCGTTCCTGGCGCGGCGCAGTATAAGATCTTGAGACGATCATCCAAGGAGCTTACGGGAAAACTCATTGCGATGCTCGGGGCTCAAGAATCAGGATATCGGCGAACGAGCATGATCCTCGGTGGCCACCGACCCCAGTTTAGCGCAAGCCTAAATTTTTTTTTCATGATTGACAGCAATGAATGGATCGCTCCATGGGCCGTGGCACTTGTTGATTTGCTGTGTTGTTTCGTCCATCCATTTTTGAATTCCTGAGCGTCGCCACGCGCTATTAGCGGCGAGAATTCTATGTTAAGTGATGAAATCGAGAAACGCTTTGCTGATTCCTGTCAAGCCATTGAGCTTGATCCCAGGAATGCGCACGCCTGGTTCACGCGTGGTTGGGTCTACTTTGTGAGAGGTGATTATCCTGCGGCTATCAGCGACTTGGACCATGCTATTGAAATGGCCCCCGCTCACATCTGGGCGTACGCTACCCGCGCTGACGCATACTGTTGCATTGGCAACACGGACCAAGCCCTAGCCGACTGCTGCCAGGCAATCAGTGTGGACCCAAAGTATTCGTACGCGTGGCATGTCCGCGGCCGGGCTTACCTATTTCGGGGCGAGCACCCAGAGGCCGTTCATGACTTGAGCGAGGCCATTCATCTCGAACCAATTTCTCCGCCTTCTTTTACCTTACGTGGTCAGGCCTATCTGCAGTTGAAAAAAACTGATATGGCTCTTGTTGATTTCAGCCAGGCTATTGGTCTTGATCCAAATAGCGCCGAGGCTTTTTGCGGACGAGGAGAGGCATACTTTGCCAAAAGTCAATGCGAGGACGCATTGCGAGATTTTACTGCGGCAATTCGACTTTATCCTCCCTACGTACAAGCTTTGTGGATGCGGGCACAGGTTTTTTATCATCACCAACGTGATTACGAGCAGGCGGTCGCAGACTGCACCGAAGCCATTCGGCTTGATCCAAAGGCCGGCAATGCATACATCGTGCGCGCCAATGCTTATCGACATCTTGGCAAGGCAGACGAAGCCATGGCGGATTACAACGAGGCTATCAAGCAACTTCCGCATGATCCCTACCCCTACATTAGCAGGGGACTAGCTTTCAGACGCAAAGGTGCCTTCGATCTGGCCGTTGCCGACTATACTGAAGCCATCCGCCACTCTCCAAATTGGGCAGAGGCTTATTTGCATCGAGGCATCGCTTTTTCGTTCAAAGGTGATGTTGAAAAAGCGATTGGTGATTTCACGGAAGGCATCCGGCTAGAACCAGGAAATCCTGAAGCCTATGAAAGGCGAGCTCAAGCCTACAGGATCCTGGGAGATGAGACTAGTGCGAAGATGGACAAGCGCAAATCAGAGGAACTCAGGGAACGAACACACTCGGGTTGAGAGCACGGAAAAAGGACGGCGAACGAAGGGGACATTCTCAATTCACAATAGGCGGAGTTACATCTTGAGCATTGCAACAAAGCCTTCTCGACTGGCTGAAAAAACGGGCTTCGGCCACAGGGCGACTGCACCGGAACAGGTCCTTTTCCAGTCACAATCAGCTCGCGAGGTTGTTCAGGAGTTCTGCCCGCTGGGCGCCAGCCTGGAGCTGGAAGTCGGCGGACAGTATTTTCGCAGTCGGGGCAGCAAAGCCTTTCTGAGTGACAGCATGCCGGTGCCGTTTATTATCAATAATGACGGCACACTTTCTCGCAATGCTGCCGAACTCTTTTTCAAGAGTCTGGTGGCGGCAGAACAATCAGCGGAGTTGGAGCCTGAGATATGCGTCTTGGAACTGGGCATGGGCGTGGGCCTTTTTGCCCGCTTCTTTCTGGATTGTTTTCGGGATCTGTGCCTCCGCGAGAAAAAGGATTATTACGATCGGCTGTCCTATATCGCCGGGGACTATTCGGAGCGCATCCTTCTCGACCTCGCGCGGCACGGTGTTTTCGCCAATCATCCTGGCCGCTACCGGCTTCGGCTTGTGGATGCCATGCAACCGGACAAAAACAGTGATCAGTGGTCAGTCGTCAGTGGTCAGCAAGAGCCAAGTCAGTTGCGCGCGGTGTTTCTGAACTATGTCCTTGATTGCTTGCCGGTCACGGTGTTGCAGTTTGAGCAAGATCACGTCAAGCAGCTCTGTGTGCGCACCTGCGTGGCCCGCAACATCAACCTGGCCGACTTCACGGACATGAGCGTCGAGCAATTGCAAGCGAAGGCACAATCCAGGAACCCATCGGACAAGGACGAGCTTCTTGAAGTTTATGGCCTTTTCGCGAGCGAGTACGATTATCAGCCTGTTGATGTGAAGACCATTCCATATGGCCAGTTCGGGTACGAGTATGGCCGGCGCTCGGCCAAGCGGCTGCTCTTGAATCACGGGGCCATCCAATCTCTGGACCGCTTGCTGGGAATGGTTCAAGAAGGAGGCTTCATCCTCATTAACGACTATGGCCAAACCCAGATCACTTTTGATGACGAGTTCGAACACCAACGCTTTTCGTTGGCCACCGCTGTCGGCCTAAATTTCCCGCTTCTCAAGGCGTATTTCGCTGATGGACCAAAGTGCGAATGGGTGGAGCCTTTCGGGGAAGCGGGCGGTATTCATTCCCGTCTCCTCGGCCACAAGCTCCACCGTGAGACGCGTGGCTGTTTCCAAGACCGGTTTGGCAAACCGGCTTACGACCGGAGGCAGGAGCCGCTTGAGAAAGCCCCGCAATGCGTCCAGGTGGGCCGATTCGAGATGGCGGCCGGCCTGTACAACCAGGCCCTGAAGGAGCAGCCCAACAACTGGGTACTTTTGAACGGAGGAATAAAGGGGACGCGATTCGTTTTTAGGGGAATAAAGGAGGGACAGCGTACATTAGGTTTGTCGAGCAGTCAGGAGAGTTCGTGTATGCGACCGGTTTCCGGTGGCACCAGAGAATGAAAGCACATAATTACCGCCACTTCGACTTACGTCTTCCCCCCAACGACATCGTACTTG
>CAZFGM010000649.1:0-4186 GCA_964518515.1 uncultured Alcaligenaceae bacterium
GGCCCGCCCGCCTCGAAGAGATGCGCTCCCTCGGTTACAACGACCTCGCCGCCGACCGCAATACCGTCGCCGTGGTTCAGGCCCTGGAAGCCCTGCTCGACCAACACGCCGCCGGCAAGCCGGGGGGCCTGGTGGAAGTCAACGGCCCCGCTGGCGGGCTGGTCCTGCGTCTTCCGGGACAGACCGGGCCGGTGGTACTCTATCCGGGGCAGGTGTGAAACCATGGACAAGCATCGCCTGATCAAGATCAGCAAATACCTCAGCCGCCATTTACGGCACGCTCCCCACGACCTGGGGCTGGAACTGGAACCCGGCGGCTGGGTGGCGGTTGAGGACCTTCTGCAAGCCGGCCGGCAACACCGCTTCCCCATCAGCCGGGCCGAATTGGACGAAGTCGTCGCCGGCAGCGACAAGCAGCGGTTTGCCTTCGATGAAACCCGCGCCCGCATCCGCGCCAACCAGGGGCACAGCGTTGAGGTGGACCTGCAATTTGAAGCCATCGAGCCGCCCGCGGTGCTCTACCACGGCACCGGCCATGGAAATGTCGCATCGATCATGGAAAGCGGCTTGTGTAAGATGAAAAGACATCACGTGCATCTGTCGGGAGATGTGGTCACTGCGATAAAGGTGGGCCAGCGGCACGGCCGACCCGTGGTGTTTCGCGTGGACGCCGCCGCCATGCACGCCGCCGGCTTTGTCTTTTTCCGCTCCGCCAACGGCGTCTGGCTGGTGGACGCGGTGCCGCCGCAATACTTGAATCTTCAGGGAGACGTGTCATGAGCAACTCCACAAAAACCGCGTTGCCTCCGGCCAAGGTGCCCGCTAGCGTATGGGAAAACGGAGTGGAATTGACCGAAGAGGAAATCGAGGCCGCCAAGGCCGAACTCATTGAAGACGACGGGGAACCTTTGGAAACCCCCTGGCATCGCGCGGAAATCAACCTGCTCATTGACTCGGTGGTCTGGCATCGCCGGGGTCGCACCGATTTTTTCCCCGGCGGCAACATGTTCGTCTATTTCAGTCGAAAACAAAACAAGGGCCATTTCTACAAAGGCCCCGATTTCTTTCTTGTCAACAACGTGGATGGCACCGTGGAAAGGAAGTACTGGTGGGTTTTCGAGGAAGACGGTCGTTTCCCCGATATCATTATCGAATTGCTCTCTCCCACCACCGCGGACGAAGATCGCACGACGAAAAAAAAGTTATATGAGAAAACCTTCCGCACGCCCGAGTATTTTTGCTACGACCCGGACGAAAAGAAACTGCAAGGCTGGAAACTGGTCAATTCCAACTATCAAAAATTAAAACCCAACGAAAAAGGCTGGCTGTGGAGTGAAGAACTCGGGCTCTGGCTTGGGGTCTGTGGAAAGGCATTTATCTGGGAAAAAAGACCGTTTGGTTGCGCTTTTTTGACAAGGACGGCAATCTGGTGGAAACAGAAACCGAATTCCAGCGTCGCCGGGCAGAGAAGGCGGAACAACGCGCCGAGACCCTGGAACAGCGCGCCGAGCAGGAAAAACAACGCGCCGATGCCCTGGGAGTGGAAATTGCCCGTCTCAAAGTGAAATCGAAAAATAAAAACAAATAGCTCGGAGGCCGGCCCGAAACGGGAGTGCCTTCATGACTAAATGACACTTGCGGAAAATGGTTCCTTCCAAAACCGGTTCAAACGCCTGCCGCTCGCCCGCGCCGATTCTATAACAACTCTGCAATGAATGAATTGATCCGCCAGAAGCTGTGTGAGCTGATTGCCCGGCAAGGCCAGGCGCTGTGCGCGGCGCCGGACCGGTGCAAGAAATCCCTGCACACTATTTGCCGCAAACATCCGGCCGAGAAATACGTGCTGATCAGCATTCTGGAAATGGGCATGGTCCGGCAGATTCTGGAGCTGGCCGAGGCGGAAGCGTGGCCGGGGTTGCAGGAACAACTGGTGGGGCGGCTGACCAGCGAACGGGCGCTCAAGCCGTCGGCGGCGCGGTGGGGGCTGGATTGCTGGGCCCTGGCCCTGGGAAAAATCCGCCAAGATCAGCTCGGGCCAGACGTCGAAAGCCAGCCGCTGGGCGGGGGGCCGCAGGCGCGGACCACGTTGATCCGGCTGCTGGCCAGCTTGTTGGCGGGGGCCGTTTTGGGGACCTGCTTGTGGGCATTCGGGATGGCGGTGGGTTGGGGTCTGCAAGGCGTGTTTGCCGGCGCCTTGGTGGGCGCCGGGACGGGGCTGTTTCGCTGTATCCGCGAGGGGGTCGCCTCGCCCCTGGTCATCGCCGGCTGGGCGGTCGGCGGTTTTCTGGCAGCCGTCTTGTATCAAGGTATGAACGGCGAGGTGGTTTTTCCGCTCACGGGGATCGCGGGTTGGGTGATCGGCGGCACGATAGCGCGGGCCATTCTATTCACTTTCTGGCGTGGAGATGACCGGCGGGCGGTCCACGCCGCCATGATGGGCGGCGTGATCGGCGGCGCCATTGGCTGGCCCGCCGCCGGCCTGCTCACCACCTACGTCACCGACGGTCTGGAATTGCCCTGGAACTGGTGCCTGGTCGGCGGAATCACCGGGGTTTTTCAGGGACTTCTGGAGCAGGGCGGTCTGAACCTGCGCCGCAGTCTGGGCCAGGCTTTTCTCAAAGGTTTGGCGGGCGCTCTGTTATGCCTGGGGGCCGGTTACCTCAGTGGCGAGGGCGGCCTGCTCGGCTGGACCCTCGGCGGCGCCCTCTTGCTCGCCGTTCCCGGGCTGATGACTTTCCCCGACGAACGCCATGGCCAGACGGTGTGGTGCGTGGCCTTTTCCCCCAAGGGGGATTTCGCCCTGTCCGCCAGCGCCGACGGGACCATTGGCCTGTGGCAGCTGGCCGAACGCGCCTTGGTGGGCTTATACCGCGAGCATGGCGGACCGGTCTACGGCGTGGCCTTTTCCCACGACGGCCATTATTGCGTGTCCGGCGGCGCCGATGCCACCGTCCGCGTCGTGGACGGCACCGAAGGCGAGCAGGTCTTCTGCTTTACCGATCACGCCGACACCGTCTTGGGCGTGGGGTTTTCCCCCGGCGACGACCGCGTGGTTTCCGCCAGCGCCGACGGCACCGTGCGACTCTGGGACCTCAATCAAGGGGAACAAACCCGCTGTTTATCCGGCCACACCGGCCCGGTCACTTGCGTGACTTTTTCCCCGGATGGCGCCCAGGTTCTTTCCGGCGGCCTGGACGGCACGGCCCGCCTGTGGGACGCCGAAACGGGCCAGGAGTTGTATTGCTTTCCCGCAACGCACGGGGCGGTGCATGCGGTGACGTTCACGCCCGATGGCAAAGGCATCGTGATCGCCGCCGACGATGGCCTGCGGTGGTGCGATGCCGTCAGCCACGAATTACAACAAAACTTCGTGGGCAATAGCGGCCCGGTGCACGGCGTGGCCGTGGCCCTGGATGGCCGGCGCCTGCTGTCCGGCGGGGAGGACGGCAATGTCCGCCTGTGGGACATGCCCAGCGGCGTGGAAATCATTTCCTTGGCTGGCCACCACGGCCCGGTGCGCAGCGTGGCCTTTTCGCCCAACGGCCGGTCCGCCCTGTCCGGCGGCGACGACGGCACCGTGCGCATGACCAACTTGCCGGTGCCGCTGTAAACCACGGCCAGGTGATCACGGGTTATGAGCGTCCGCTCCTTTCAACTTTTCATGTTCCACTTTTTTACTTTCTTCCCCCGGAAAATTCCCCCGTGCCATTAGTTCCTAGGGATTTCCGATAAAGTCAAGATCGTTTGCGAATTCCTGGGCGTGCAGGTCGGTGACCTTGTCCTGCCGGGTGCCGTTCTCCCCATCCGCGTTGAAGAGGAACCAATCCTGACCGGCGCTGCCGGTAAGGACATCGGCGGCGTTGTCGTCGTGGACCGACAGGTCATTGAGGTAAGATCCGGAGTTCAAGCCTAGATCGTTACCCTCAAGGGTGAGGTTTCCATTCTGCGCGGTCCCGTTTGGGCCCAGAAGATGCTGGATCCGGTTTTGGTAACTGCTGGCCGAGGTCCACTCTTTCATGACGGCGGCGAGGGCGGCTTCATTGGTATCGTAATCCGTGGCGCCGGAAAGACCGCGCCGGGAGGACCGCCGTCCCGCTCCCGAAGGACTCGGCATCAAATGGCTCTTTATCATCGGCGGCGGGGTCTTGGCCGTTGTCATCGTCGTCGGTTTGATTGTGGTATTGGT
>CAZFGM010000650.1:0-4180 GCA_964518515.1 uncultured Alcaligenaceae bacterium
TCTGGGCCACGGCGTTGACCAGCTTGGCCCCCATGTTCTCGAACGGGTCGGCCAGATCGATTTCCTTCGACACGGTCACGCCGTCCTTGGTGACGGTCGGCCCGCCGAACGATTTCTCGATGATGACGTTGCGCCCGGTCGGCCCGAGGGTCGAGCCGACGGCGCGGGACAGCTTGTCGGCGCCGGCCAGCAGTTTCTTGCGGGCGTCGTCGGTGTAGAGCAGTTGTTTGGCCATTTGCGATACTCCTTTTGGGTTAGTCTTGAGTTTTCGGTTTTTTCTTTGAACCGCGCAAGGAAACTCGAACAGGCTCCTTGGAGAAATCCAATAACAGGCGGCTTCCTTTAAGCAAATCCGTTCCGATCAAGGCATCGTCGGAATTGGTCAGGTAAATCTTCACTCTTCGATTTCTCCCCAGGAAACGAACAAAGCCCTTGAAAAAAAGCTCTTCCTTTGCGGTGCCATCAGCCAACTCAATCACATCTTGACCGGCCAATTCCAAGCCCAACTTCACGGCCGTTTCCACGGGGAGGCAAAGAAATCCATCAAACCCGGTATCAATTATCGCCTGAAGAACTTTGGCGCGTTTGGAACCAGCGACCTCAACCGCAACCATGGGAGTCAGGGTAGTCATGATTAGATCCCGTGAAATTTTACGGAAGGACCTCCATCCACCCGGCAGACATACATCAACACCTCCGGCCAACGATCCCAAAAAGCCTCGGTGGCCTCCGCGTTGGTATTGGCCAAGACGTACTCCCCTGTTTCCATGTTAATGGCAACTACCTGGTCGGCTTTTTCAGGCAAGAGTTCCCGCTGAATTTTGTGCAGAAATTCACGGGCTCGGCGGCTGAATTCCTTCCGAGACAAATCAGGTCGGGGCGTTAGCACTTTTTTCATCGGCTCACCTTTCCATTTATTCCAGCGGCGGGATGGACTGTATAGGTTGTCCCGCTTGAAGGCGTTGCCAGTTAGCGATAAGTTCCACTTGGTGTTGCTTCGCCCACTTTAGCACGCGTCGCATTTGGGGCTTTTTCTGCCGTCGCGGGGAGCCCTGACCAGCACCCAGCAGACCGCCTGGACCGTATCGCCCGGCTTGACCATATTCTCGCCCTTGATGACGGACTCCACTTTGACCGTCAGGTACACATCCTTGTTCTTGCTGCCGTCCGCCTGGTTTCGGTCCTCGGTGCGATAGGACTGCACTTGTCCGATGACGATCACCTCCGCCTGGGCCTTTAGTGCTTCGGGCCCCAATGCCTTTGTGGCCGCACCCAAGGGCGAGCCGCTCAACAGCAGCGGCATAATGGCGAGCGGAGCGAAACGGGTAAAGGACATGGGTGATGAACCTCCTGGCTAACGGTAAGGCTATATAAATTCCAAAACCGTGCCCCTACTCCAGCACCTTAATATGCACTTCGCCAATCTGAATGATGTCCTCCTTCCGCAACGGACGCTTCTCCCCAGGGGGAACGCGCTTCCGGTTGACGTAGGTGCCATTGGCCGAGTTTAAATCCTCGATCACCATGGCACCGGCTTCGCAAGTGATGGCCGCGTGCTGGCGGGATGACCAGACGCGGTCCGCGGGTTCCTGGGGGTCCAGGTCGATGTCCACGGGGAGCTCATCGGCCCGGCCCAGAATATTGCGCCCCTCGTAGATAGGATACTCCCAGTTCGGCCGCAAGCCGCGTACGACCAAGAGCCGCGCCTTGGCTTTCATTGGCTGCTTACCTGCATCCTTCTGTTTACCGTCTTGTTGGATTCGAGCGATTTCGGCCTTCAACTGGGCAATCTCAGAATTGGCATTTTCCAACTCGGCGCGCAGAGTGGCGGTTTCTTGGTTTGAACAGCCGACAAAGATGGCACTCATGCCAGCGAGTACAAAAGACGCCGTATTTCGCATCATGCCAACTCCGAAGAAAAAAATCAGGACGTTTACCAGCGCAAGCGGAGTGAACCGCAGGTGACCGCAACCGGTCTACTTTACCACCTTGGCCAGGATATCGCTTTGGCGCAGGATCTCATTGCCGGCAGCGGAAACGGTTGAAACGATCCGGACGGCTGAGTATCATTCATTCCATCTCCTCAATTCGGGAGGCCTTCATGTTCACCTCGGACGACATCCTGAAACGCCTGAAAGAAACTCCTTTTATTCCCGTGCGCATCGTAACAAGCTCAGGGGAGTCCTACGACGTCACGCATCCTGATCTGGTCTGGGTGGCAAAGCGATACCTCATTATCGGAAAACCCAGCAACGAACGTCCGGGTCATATTGAAGATGCCAGTAGGGTGGCAATCCTGCATATTGCCGATTTGCAAGACATCCGGCACGGCGTTTCGCCCGACGCCGATGGCCCACCCTCCTAACCCCAGTGCAAGCAAGTGTCGAAAAAAACCAAGCGCTTGCGTGCGGGCTTCGTTCGTTACTTCACCACCTTGGCCAGGATATCGCTCTCGCGCAGGATCTTGATCTCCTTGCGCTCGACTTCGATGTCGTTGCCGGCGTAGCGGCCGTAGAGGACCTCGTCGCCCTTGGCGACGGCGACGGCACTGCGCTTGCCGCTGTCGAGCAGCTTGCCGGGGCCGACGGCCAGCACCCGGCCGCGCTGCGGCTTCTGCTTGGCGGTGTCCGGCAGCAAGATGCCGCCGGCGGTCTTTTCCTCCGCCTCGAGGGGCTCCACCACCACGCGGTCGTCCAGGGGACGAATCTTCATGTCCTTGCTCATGGTTAGTTTCCTTTACTTGAGTTTCGAAGCTCCAAAACCCGATTATCGAAATCCGAAATTCGAATATCGAAATCCGAAACAAATTCGAAAATCAAAACCCGAAATCCGAAACAATTCCCGATCCAAATTTTTTTGAATTTCGGATTTCGAATTGGTTTCGGATTTCGATATTCGAATTTCGAATTTGTTGTTTTTACATGCCCATGTCGCCCATGCCCATGCCGCCCATGCCGCCGCCCATGCCGCCCATGCCGCCGCCCATGCCGTGCTCGTCGTGGTGGAAATCCTTTTCCTTTTCCTTCTTCGGAATGTCGGCGACCAGGGATTCGGTGGTCAAGAGGAGGCAGGCCACGCTGGCGCCGTTTTGCAGGGCGCTGCGCGTCACCTTGACCGGATCGACGACGCCGGCCTTGCGCAAATCGCAGTATTCGCCGCGCTCGGCGTCGTAGCCGTAGTTCTTTTCCTTGCTGCGGCGGATGTTGTTGACGACGACCGTGCCGTCGAGGCCGGCGTTGTCGGCGATCCAGCGGCAGGGAATGTCGAGCACATTTTTTAGGACGCGAACGCCCAGGCCCTCGTCGCCGTCGAGGGCGACCTTGTCGAGGCTCTTGCCGGCCTGGATGAGGGCGACGCCGCCGCCGGCGACGATGCCTTCCTCGATGGCCGCCCGCATGGCGTGCAGGGCGTCCTCGAACAGGGCCTTGCGTTCCTTCATCTCGGTCTCGGTGGCGGCGCCGACCTTGATCTGGGCCACACCACCGGACAGCTTGGCCAGCCGCTCTTGCAACTTTTCGCGGTCGTATTCACTGTCGGTGGTCTCGATCTCCTTGCGGATCATGTCGCAGCGGCCATCGATGGCCCGGGCGTCGCCGACGCCTTCCGTGACGGTGGTGTTCTCGGCATCAACCTTGACTTTCTTGCACCGGCCCATGTCGGTGAGCTTGAGGTTCTCGACCTGGATGCCCAGGTCCTTGAAGATGGCCTTGCCGCCGGTGAGCGTGGCAAGGTCCTCGAGCATGGCCTTGCGGCGATCGCCGTAACCCGGGGCCTTGACGGCGCACACCTGCAAGATGCCCTTGAGCTTGTTGACCACCAGCGTGGCCAGGGCGTCGCCTTCGATATCCTCGGCGATGATGAGCAAGGGTTCTTTTTTCTTGCTGATGGTTTCCAGGAGCGGGATCAAGTTCTTGGCGGAGCTGATCTTCTCTTCGTAGATGAGGATATAGGGATTTTCCAGCTCGCAGATGACCTGGTCCTGGTTGGTGACGAAGTGGGGCGAAAGGAAGCCGCGGTCGAACTGCATGCCCTGCACGACCACGACCTCGGTGTCGGCGGTTTTGCCTTCCTCGATGGTGACGACGCCATCCTTGCCGACCAGCTTCATGGCCTCGGCCAGCTTGGCGCCGATTTCCTTGTTGTTGTTCGAGGCGATGGTGGCGACCTCGGTGATTTCCTT
>CAZFGM010000651.1:0-4177 GCA_964518515.1 uncultured Alcaligenaceae bacterium
CCAGGCCGACGGCGGGGGAGAACGAGGCCAGGGCAATCAGCTGGTCGAGCCAGGCCTGGGTGACGATGATGTCGTTGTTCAAGAGGACGACGTATTCGCCCCGGGCCTGGGCTAGCGCCTCCGTGCAGGCCTCGGGGATGCCCAGGTCCGTCTGCGTCCGCACGATCTCCACCCGCACTTGCGTGGCGTCGCGAATCCCGGCCAAATACTCGGCCGTGCCGTCCAGCGAGCCGATCTCCAGGAAGATCAGCTCGAACGGCGATCGGCTATGCCGCAACACGCTCGGCACGCACAGCTTGGTGTACTCCAGCATCCCGCAGCAGGGCACGATGATGGACACCAAGCCGGTCGGCGCCAGCACCGAAAGGTTCTTCGTCGAAGCCGGCAGCGCCCCGTTGCCCTCGCCATACAAACCAATGATGCGATTCTCCACCATGATGCCTCCTGAAAATTGCAGATTTCAGATTGCAGATTTGAGATTTGAAAGACGCAACTATCGGTATTCAGTTTGAAATCTGCACTCTAAAATCTAAAATCTGCAATCTAAAATCAGTCCCCCTTCTCCGGTTCCTCCTTGGGCTTGTCATCCTTCTTCGCAAACTTGCTGACCAGGTTGATGAGCAAGAGGTACTCCTGCTGGTTGCGCGCCGTCAGGTGGGCGAGGACTTCTTGCTGCTTTTGCAGGAGGCGGTCGCGGTAGGCGCCGGTCTTGTCGAGGGCGAGGGCCTGGGCGATCATGTCCAGGGCGGCGGGGTAGTTTTTCTCGCGGGTGTGGACCCAGGCCAGGTTGTAACGGGCCCTGACGTCGCTTTCATTCACTTCGAGCGCCTTCAGGTAGGCGGAGCGGGCCTCGGCGGTCAGGCCGAACTCGTACAGGCCGTCGCCCAGGGTGCTCCACAGGTCGGCCGAGCAGGTTGGGTTCAACGCCAGGGCCAGCTTGGCCATGTCGATGCCGGCCTTGGGATCGCGGAGCTGGAACGTCAGGAACGTGCTGATTTCGCTCAAGAGCACCCAGTTGTTGGGCTGCTCTTTGAGGGCCTGGTTGTACAGGCCGGCCGCCATCTCGAATCGCCCGACCTGGACGCATTGCCGCGCTTTTTCAAGCGGCTGCTGCCTGCGGTCGTAAGCCGGTTTGCCGAACCGATCCTGGAAACAGCCACGCGTCTCGCGGTCCAGCTTGCGCCCAAGGAGACGGGAATGAATACCGCCGGCTTCCCCGAAGGGCTCGACCCATTCGCACTTGGGTCCATCAGCGAAATACGCCTTGAGAAGCGGGAAGTTCAGGCCCACGGCCGTGGCCAGCGAAAAGCGTTGGTGTTCGAACTCGTCGTCAAAAGTCATCTGGGTTTGCCCATAGTCGTTAATCAGGATGAAGCCCCCTTCCTGCACCATTCCCAGCAAACGCTCCAGAGATTGGATGGCCCCGTGATTCAAGAGCAGCCGCTTGGCCGAGCGCCGGCCAAACTCGTACCCGAACTCACCATATGGAATGGCCTTTACATCAACAGGCTGATAATCGTACTCGCTAGCGAAAAGGCCATAAACTTCAAGAAGCTCGTCCTTGTCGCGCTGGTTGCTCGATTTTGCCTTCGCTTGCAATTGCTCGACGCTCATGTCCGTGAAGTCGGCCAGGTTGATGTTGCGGGCGACGCAAGTGCGCACGCAGAGCTGCTTGACATGATCTTGCTCAAACTGCAAGACGGCCACGGGCAAGCAATCGAGGACGTAGTTCAAGAATACCGCCCGAAACTGGATTGGGTCTTGTTGACCACTGACCACTGACCACTGGCCACTGCTCTTGTCCGGTTGCATGGCATCCACAAGTCGAAGCCCATACCGGCCAGGATGATTGGCAAGAACGCCGTGCCGCGCCAGGTCGAGAAGGATGCGCTCCGAATAGTCCCCCGCGATGTACCAGAGCCGATCGTAATAATCCTTCTTCTGCCGCACGCAGAGATCCCGAAAGCAATCCAGAAAGAAACGGGCAAAAAGGCCCACGCCCATGCCGAGTTCGAGGACGTATATTTCCGGCTCCAGCTCCTTGGCTTGGTCTGCCGCGACCAGACTGTTGAAAAAGAGATGCGCAGCATTGCGCGAAAGCGTGCCGTCATTATTGATAATAAACGGCACCGGCATGCTGTCGCTAGGAAAGGCTTTGCTGCCCCGACTGCGAAAATACTGTGCGCCAACTTCCAGTTCCAGGCTGGCGCTTAACGGATAGAACTCCTGAATGACCTCGCGAGTCGATTGGGACTGTGAAAGGACCTGTTCTGCGGCGGTTGCATTGTCCGGCCAGGCCGTTTTTTGAGCCAAGCGCGAATGCCTTGTTGCAATACTCACGATGTAACTCCGTTTCGCCTAAACTGGAAGAGAGTTATCCCTGTTCTTCCCTGTTCTTCCCCGCCCTTACCAGTAATAGCCGGGTCATTTCCGGCTTCTCCTTCCCAATTTCATTTCCGCCAGTCTTCCTTCTGCGGGAACCCTTTGACGCGCTCCAAATCCCAGACAACAAGTGTTCCCTCAAAAAGGCCGGCGGCCAACTTCCGGCCGTCTGGAGAAAAGGAAAGACTGTAGGCCGGGACCTTAGACCTAATTTTCAGGAAAGCTGGAGCATCCGTCAGAAACGATGAGCGCGGGAATGTTTCGCACACAATCTTATTCATCGAGAGATCCCATATCCTTACCGTGCTGTCAAGGTCAGCTGTCGCCAACAGACGCCCATCGGAACTCACGCAACAACAATTCAAGGGCTTAGAATTGTTAATAGACCTGATAATAGTGCCCTTTTTTATATCCCAGACAGCTATGCGTTCGTCCAGGACGGCTAGGGACGCCAATGCTTTCCCGCTACCAAGAAATCCCAGCCAAAAGACGGGTTTCGGACCCGTATGGAAGCGCTGCTCTTCCTTCATAGTCGCGAGGTTCATAATAGCAATTGTGCCATCGAAAAACCCGACCGCGAGTTTGTTATCGGGCCCAGCCAAGGTCAAAGCTGTGGGGGAAGTTTTAGTTTGCAGAATTGTTCTGGTTCCTTTCTTGTCAAGTTGCCAAATAGCCACTCTCCCCTTATTGCCGCCAATGTCTAACTTGGCGAGACCTTCTCCTAGAATAACAGTGTTAGACCCATCCCGAACAAATGATAAGCAGTCAACGGAATTCGCTACGGCGAGCGTTCTGAGGTGCGCGGTTTTCAAATTGTAGACGGTCAGAATCGGCTTTTCGTTGCCAGCCAAAAGAAAGTCGCTATTGGGAGAGAAGCTCAGTCGTGAGAAGGGGTACTGTGCTTTCGAGAGAGCCAACACGTTTCCAGTCAATAGGTTTACGAGCTTGAGTTCGTTGTGGTCGTCAGTTGAGGCGAGAAGCTGCCCGTCGCCCGAAAACGTGAGGGAAAAGATCGTGCCCTTGTGGGCACGATCTTTAAAAAGAGCAGGCCAATCGGCATTAGCAGCAGTTTGCAGGAGGAAAACTGCTAAAAGGACGCCAAAGAAAGCCAAACCTACGGCAAGAAGCAGAACGAGCTTTTTTCTCATACGTGGCTCCCAACTTTATCTTTGAGTCGAGTTTATCTTTGATTCGAAAAACTCGACGGAATGCAGCCAGGGGTAAACATGCCCGCCTTGTTTACAAAACCGGTGTCGAAATAAAAGACCGTGCCGTCCGGGAAGGTTACCTTGTAGGCGGCATGACTGTTACAAATGAAGCTGAAAATCCAGTTCATTTCCCAGGATGTAAGGGAACCTTGTAAACCAGTTCCCGATAAAGGCGGGAATTTGCCCGTTTGGTTCTGGAGATTATTTTGGAGATTCTGTGCCCATCGAACACAACGGTGCATACCCCATGACACATGGGTCTTCGTAGCAGTTTGCAGGATTCTGTCCACGACATCTGGAGAAATCTTGTTTCTCTTGGCTGCCTCTTTGAACGCCTGTTCCATTTTCTTCCGGAGTTTTGCCTTCGCGATAAGTCCAGCCGCCATAGCGTCCCCATAACCGGTTTGAAGCCCGCTGGCGTCCAGTCCCATGGTTGGATGGTTTCTTACATATCTGTACAGATTGCTGTCCCCAGCATCGAAGCCGATCGGGTCCTGGGATATCCAGCGCCCTGACCCAGGATCATAGAACCTGTGTCCCCTACGAAATTGTTGCCACTTTTTTCTTTTAATTGGTAAAGGAATTCG
>CAZFGM010000652.1:0-4174 GCA_964518515.1 uncultured Alcaligenaceae bacterium
TGAAGGAAACCGCGGAGTTGTGCCTGAAGAAAGCGCATTATCTGGCGGACCAGTTACGGCAGATAGGTGTGCCGGCCGGCTTCAATCGGCCCTTCTTCAAGGAGTTTACGGTGAAGTTACCCGGAAACGCCGCCGGATTGGTGGACCGCCTGCTCGCCAAAGGTTTTCACGCGGGGCTGCCGTTGGGCCGTTGGTACCCAAAGCTGGAAAATGGTCTTACTATCGCGGTAACCGAGAAACGCACCCGTAAGGAGATCGATGGCCTGGTGGATGCATTCAGGAAAGAAATCAAACCTATCAAATGACAAATGGTGATCGTTGCCATTGCAGGGATGAGGCAGCGCGATGCATGCACAACCCCTTCCCCCCCGGCCCGTCTATGGAGAAGCCTGTGCGAAAGCCCATCGTTCGGCACTTCATACCCTGCGAAGACGTGCAGGCGTCCTCGGGCAGTCAATACTCGATCAAGAACATTATCCATACGATCCGCGCGATGCCAGGAGCGCAGTACCCACGCATCCATCCCAGATGGCGTTATTCGTTATGCTGACCGATGCCCAGGGCATTCACGAGTTTTCCGTCGAGGTCCTTCTCTGGGATCAAGGGCAGCAGAGGTCGCTTTGGACGACCAAACGTGTTAAAGTGGATTTGGGCAACGACCCTCTCCATGTTCATGGATGGACGATACGGCTCAAGAATGTGTTACTGCCGCAACCGGGGAATTACGAACTCGTTTTGTGGTGTGGTTCAGAGGTGATCGCCCGCCAAACGTATCAATGCGACATCCATATCTGGGAACCTATCAAGGATGGCCCACCGGCCCCTCGGATCGACTGGTTGCGGCAAAAGGTGGATTTTATCGATGCCAAAAGAAAGGAAGGATTGACGACGTTTGTCCATTGCCAGGCGGGGGTGAGCCGCAGTGCCATGGTCGTGACCGCCTATCTCATGTTCAAGAATAACTGGACGCGGGATCGAGCCCTGGCCTTCGTTCGCTCGAAGCGACCGCCCATCCGGCCGAACCCAGCTTTCATGAAGCTCCTGCACGAGTGGGAACGAGCTCTGGGCGGCAAATTTTGAGGCGAGCCGAGCTCCGTAAGGAGCCGGGTAACGCCAAAGGCGCGTTCTTTCTTGTCACCGCCCGCGGAACTCCTTACAATTCTTGTTTTGACGACAACCCCCTTCGCCCTCTTATTAGCATTGTGAGGCAAATCATGGCGGATCGAAAGCGAACACAAAGCGTCACGCGGTTATTGGGCTTGAACCTGACTCCCGGCAAGCTTCGCGGCCTGCAGCGCGTCAGCAATGCCAACGGCACCTTGACCATGGTGGCCCTGGATCAGAACAACTCCATGATCTCGATGATCAAGGACAGCCTGAAAAAGAAGGGGGAAAACCGCGAGCCGACCTTCGACGAGATGGTCGAGGCCAAGGTGCATCTGGCCCGGTCGCTGAGCCCTGCGGCCAGCGCGGTCCTGGTGGACGCCTACTATGGGGTGTGGAACACCGTCGCCGGCTTCGCCCTGCCGCGCGACGTGGGCCTGTTGGTGCGCGTGGAAAAATCCGGCGGCGACAAGAACGCGCGCGGGGCGCCGCTCGGGGCCATCGAGCCGGGCTGGGGCGTGGCCAAAATCAAACGCATCGGCGCCGATGCCGTCAAGCTGCTCGCCCAGTTCGAACCGACCGAGCCGGCCAGCGCCGAACACCAGTTCTCCCTGATCCGCCAGGTGTACGAGGAATGCCAGAGGTTTGACATCCTCATGCTCCTGGAAACCGTGGCGTTTCCCTTCGACGGCGAGAAGAAAGATTCGAAAAGCTTTCTCGATCGCAAGGCGGAAACCGTGATTGACAGCGCCCGCCAGTTGAGCCGCTGGTGCGACGTTTACAAGGCGGAATTCCCGGGTACCCTCAAGCACGAAAGCGACGCCCAGCTGCAAGAGAACCTGAAAAAACTGGATGCGGCCTGTGAACGACCGTGGGTACTGCTGAGCGCCGGCGTGGATTTTCCCGACTACAAGAAGCAGGTGGAGATGGCGGTGAAGGCCGGCGCCAGCGGCGTCCTTGGCGGTCGCGCTTTTTGGAAGGAATACTTCCAGCACGACGGCCCGCAGGCCCGCGACCAGTTCGCCCGCGGCGAATGCCTCAGCCGCGTCCGCCAGGTCGATGACATCGTCAAGGCCCAGGCCCGCCCGTGGTATGCCCGCTACGGCTTGACCTTGGACGAATTGCACAACATGCGCTGCACCGAGAACTGGCATTTCCGCTACGGCGGCGAGCGGGCAAGCGGCGGCTGGGCGGCGGGAGTGGAGGGCGAAGTTTATTAACTGAGCCCGACGGGCCGGAAGGGGGTTCGGCCTCAGAGGAGAAGCCCTTGGAACGCGATGATGCTGCATTTGAAGCCGGTATTCAAGCTGCGCATGCCGATGTTGCCGCTGGCCGTTTGCTATATCGTTGGACAGGGCACGCAGGCCATTGGGGGCATTGGATAGTCACCGAACTGCGCGAACGGGCCGCGGGCGTGCGCTGCCTGGAGAACTTTGCGGGCCCGGCGCCGCCCGACCTGGCAAGAGCGGCAGCCGCAGTTGGCCGCAGACATCCGGGCCATCGTGGAACCCAAGATTTCCCATCCCTGATTTTACCGATTTTCCTGATAGGCAAAAGGTTTTTTCCAACATCCCTCCCCAGGCCAATGGCCACTGGCCCAATCACCCCCGCAAACCCGCCTCCTTCAGCAGCCGATCCGTCGCCGTATACGCCTCGCGCACCCAGTCGGCGATCTGGTCCGGCTGCGGCGCGTATTCCAACTCGATGCTGATGGCGCCGTCGATTCCCAGGGCCTTGATCTCGCGCAGGTAAGGGGCGAAGTTGACGACGCCGCGGCCGGGGGGGAGGTCGCCGTGCACCTTGCCGTCGCAGTCGCTGAGGTGGACGTGGATGGCCTTGCCCTTAAGACGCCGCAATTCCTCCGGCGCCGTGCCCGAAAGCTGCAAGTGCGACACGTCGATGTTGGCCCGCACCGCGGGATGATTCACCGCGTCGATGAAGCGAACCATGGTGTCCACATTGTTGACCAGTGACAGCTTGAATGGCTCCAGTTCGAGAGCGATTTGCAGGCCGAGATCGGCGGCATATTTGCCCAGCTCGCGGACATTCTTGACGCCGGTGGCCCACTGCTCCGCCGGCGGGATCACCTGCTTCTCCCAGATGTATTCGCCAATGACCAGGAGAAGGTTTTTCGCCTGGAACTCATACGCCAGATCAAGATACGCCCGGCAACGCGAGAGGTGAAAGCGCTGCACGCTCGGATTGAAGTCGATCAAGCCGACGGCCACGCAGGCAAGCGACACGATGGGCAGGCCGGCCCGGTCGCACTCGCGCTTGATGAGCTGGCGTTCCTTGACGTCGCTATCGAGTGGATCGGCGAAGATATCGATGGTATCGAAGCCGATCTCCTTGGTCATGCGAATGCCATAGGCGGTGCCCTTGCCGGCCTGGGCCCAGGCGGAATTGATGAGACCGAGTTTCATGGGTTGCTCCGAGTGAAAACCATCTTCGGGGCTAAGGAGCCGCGCGGATATTAGTGATCGATTCCTTTCCGGTGGGACAGGCGTCTCGCCTGTCCAGGACCGGCGGGACGCCGTTCCCACCGACAGAGAATTCGAGCGATTTTTACGCGCAGCGCCTTAGCATCTTCGCGGTCCAACCACAATGACGGGCACAGTCGTCCGGACCATGCCAAAGAAGACCTGCGCTGAGGATTGCCGTCCAACCCTCACTTCGCGAAGCGGACGGATTTCAGGAAGGGGTTGAATGGAACGGATCCGCAGCCGGAGTGCTTGGCAGCCGGCAGCGGACGGGATTCTCTCGGGGGATTGTATCCACGCGAGGGCGGCTCAGGCCAGCGAAAAAAGGAATGTGGCCGGGTGGGCGGGTGGGGGGCAGCTGCCAATCTGTGGCGGATTCCCCGAGATCAGGTAATTTTCTGTCCGCAAGCCTTTGAAGCGGTTTTCGCCGCGGCCTGCTTTTCTTTCTTTTCCTGGTCTGCGTCCCGGGGCTGGACGTGGCGCTGACCATTCCCCCCGGCCTCGCAAAGCCTCGGCCGGAGCTACAATCCGCCGCCCCTCCGGGGCTGGTCATTGGCCCATTTTTCTGCCAGGATGACTTGATGACCCTG
>CAZFGM010000653.1:0-4159 GCA_964518515.1 uncultured Alcaligenaceae bacterium
GGCGCCCCGTTGCCCTCGCCATACAAGCCAATGATGCGATTCTCCGCCATGATGCCCTCCTGAAAATTGCAGATTTGAGATTGCAGATTTTAGATTTGAAGACGGAGCTATCAGTATCAGGTCTGAAATCTGCAATCTAAAATCTGAAATCTGCAATCGAAAATCATTCCCCCTTCTCCGGTTCCTCCTTCGGCTTATCATCTTTCTTGGCGTACTTGCTCACCAAATTGATGAGCAAGAGGTACTCCTGCTGGTTCCGTGCCGTCAGGTGGGCGAGGACTTCTTGCTGTTTTTGCAGGAGGCGGTCGCGGTAGGCGCCGGTTTTGTCGAGGGCGAGGGCCTGGGCGATCATGTCCAGGGCGGCGGGGTAGTTCTTCTCGCGGGTGTGGACCCAGGCCAGGTTGAAGCGGGCGCGGACATCGCTTTCGTTGACTTCGAGCGCCTTCAGGTAGGCGGAGCGAGCCTCGGCGGTCCGGCCGAACTCGTACAGGCCATCGCCCAGCGTACACCACAGGTCGGCGGAACACGTTGGGTTCAACGCCAGGGCCAGCTTGGCCATGTCGATGCCCGCCTTGGGATCGCGGAGCTGGAACGTCAGGAACGTGCTGATCTCGTTGAGCAGCACCCAGTTGCGCGGCTGAAGCTGTAGGGCCTGGTTGTACAGGCCCGCGGCCATCTCGAACCGGCCAACCTCGACGCATTCCCGGGCTCTCTTCAAGGGCTGCTGAACCTTCTCATGAGCGACTTGCCCGAATACCTCTTGGAATTTGCGCCGAACCTCGGGTGGCAGTTTTCTGCTAAGCAGCCGGGAATAAATGCCACGGTTTTCTTGCCCAAAAGGTTCGATCCACTCGCATTTTCCCGAATCCGCGAAATATGCCTTCAGCAGCGGGAAGTTCAAGCCGACAGCCGTTGCGAGCGAAAAGCGCTGATGCTCGAACTCTTCGTCCCCGGTCACCTGGGTCTGCCCGTAGTCGTTGATGAGAATGAAACCCTGGTCGTGGACCATTGACAAGAGCTTTTCCAGGGACTGCATGGCCCCGTAGCTAAAGAGCAGGCGTTTGGTCTTTTTCCGGGCATATTCAAAGGCGAATTCTCCATAGGGGAATTGCTTGATGTCCACGGGCCGGTAATCGTATTCGGAGGCGAACAGGCCGTAAACTTCCAGCAGCTCTTGTCGGGCTTGGGGGTCCTTGGACTTGCCTCGTTCCTGGAGTTGCCCCAAGGACATGTCCGTGTAGTCAGCAAGGGGCACGTTCCTGGCCAGGCATGTCCGTACGCACAGCTGTTTCACCTCGTCGCAGTCAATCTCCAGGGAGGCGACGGGCAGGCAGTCGAGTACGTAACTCAGGAAGACCGCGCGGAAGGGCGTGTCTGGATAAGGGTGGTCCAAGAATACAAGGTCGTGAGGCAGCTCTTCGTCGCCATGCATCGCATCAACCACGCGGACGCGGTAGTGCCCCAGGTGGTTGTTGAGAATCCCATTCCGCAGAATATCCGTGAGCATCCGTTCGGAGTAATCGCCGGCAATGTAAGTAAGGCGGTCGTAAAAATCCTTGTTGTATTGCCGGCAGAGGTCGCGCAGGTCGTCCAAAAAAAAGCGCGCAAACAGGCCAACGCCCATGCCCAGTTCCAGGACGAAAACGTGTGGCTCCAGCTGGCCGCTCGCTTCCGCCTCCATCAAGCTGGTAAAGAAGACCTGCGCTGCACTGGCGGACAGAATACCATCGTTGTTAATGATAAATGGAACTGGAATAGCATCACTTAAAAAAGCCTTGTTACCGCGATCTCGAAAGTAATGCTGGCCCAACATCCATTCCAGGCTTTCGGCGAGTGGAACGAAATCCTGGATTATGTCGCGATTGCTTTGCGAACTGAAAAGTATCTGCTGGGCGCCACGTTGCTTGGCCGCTGACGCTTGTCTTTTCGCGGTTAAACTGGGTTGAACTGAAAGGCTCACGAATTTGGCTCCGAAAATAGATTTACTTTGTTGCCCCAAGGCCTTGCCTCGTACCCGAGGCCACGCAGCCGCAACTGGGAGTCTGAATTAATTCTCGGGCAATGTTTGGAGCTGAATCGCGCACGTTGATTTAGCTTTTCGGGTCCAATTCGCCTGGTCTACCTTCGAACCAAGCGCGCGGAAACGGTTACTTAGGCACCCCGTTGTCCTTTTTTATGCGGGCTTTGCGTCCCGCTTAACAAGACAAGTCCCCTTAGAACCCGCCATCTGGCATCCTGAATTATTGTCCCCGGCGGATTGTATGTGTACTTGCCGTCCCCTCGGACCGAAAATGTGTAGCCGGATGGCTCGCGCAAAATCCACTGCTCAGCGGCGCGATCAAACCTTCTCGTCTCCAAGCTCGCCCCCAAATCAAATTCGAAGACCCACTTGCCTCGTAGCGCTTCCCCGTAGATTCTGGTTAATGCCTGGCCGTTGAGAATGGTCGTTGCCTTTCGAATTTTGGCTCGGGAGGACCGGCTGTCTGCTATTTTCGCGGTCTGTGAAGAAATCGACCAATTGCATCCGTAAATTGTCAAACGCCAGTCGCCTCGGAGTCTTACTCGGCGACGTGACAATAACTTTCTTACCCGCACTGAAACGGGAGCGCGGGCTTCATTGGGCTCGAGTACTCGTAAATGCGGTTTGCCAAATTCAAGCATTAGCATAGAACTGTAACCCTGGTCTGCACCCCAGCAAGCCTTTCCGAAGACTTTTCGAAATACTCGTTGGATAATTCGCATGACTGTTTCCTACTATCTTTAAGGCAATAGCGCGAGAGACATTACTTGCCTGGGAACTGCTTCATAAGCTCTTTGGCAAGTTCCAGCATTTGTTGAAAAGTAGGCTTCCCTCCATCTAGGGTCAGGATCAACTGATGAAGCTCCTCGTGGAATATTTCTCGTAGATCATTTGACATCCCGGTTAGGTTCTGGATCCTGTCGATCAGTTTGATATCTGGCTTGGAGGCATTATGCGCCCATAGTGAAAACGCCCACTCTTGGCTTCCCACAAAATATGTATGATACTCGGCAACGCGCATGTTGTAAGCCGTTGTTACTTCGCCGCTGTCGGTCACCGCGTCCACAGGTTCCAACCGGCCATCGTACCCTCGCAGCAGGTCACCCGCTTGCAGCATCGCGGTTGGGATCCAGCCCCGACCTTCAACATAGAACGGATGCAGTGGAGTCGCTCGAATGACCTGGCCACGAACGTGCAAGTTTAAGAGCGGAGAAACGGAAACGAAGACCTCCTCAACTTGCCTGGGTTCCACTGGTCCATCAGGATCATCTTCGGGCGCCGAAAGGACCAAGTCCCCTACCTTGAAATCCTCGATGATCTTTTCCCCGGTCGGCGTCAGCAACGGGGTCCCGGCAGCAAAACAGGCACCGAAGTTGAGCCAATCTGCAATCTTCGGGAACATTGGTTGAATCTTTTGCCATTGCTGCTGGACAAAACCCCCTACTGAGGCGATAACCGGCCCGAGCCCCTTTGCGATCGCCTTCACCGTCCAAGTCCCAATCTTAGTCCCGAGTGAGCTGATGGCCCCGTATGCAGTCTTTGTCCAGGTTACTATGGAGGAGCCTGCATTTTTTAGCATCCCTAGGGTTTTTAATGCCCAGCCCGCAGCTGCGGCGCCTTGAGGATTGAGCGATCCCATGCCCGTCAACCCGGCGGGATCCGTGGCGTGCGTTACCTGGTTACGCACCATCCGGTAGAGATTCGAGTCACCGGCACTGAATCCTATGGGATCCTGGCTGATCCAGCGACCTGTGCCGGGGTCATAATACCGCGCTCGGTTGTACTGGAGGTTCGTCTCGGTGTCCCACTCGCGCCCGGTCCACAAGTAGCGCCCGGCAAAAGCCGAGTTGCTGTGCGTCGCGTTTCCCCAGCCATCGTAGGTGATGGCGTCCTTGACCGTGCCGTTGTTGTCGATGACATGCCCGATCGAGCCCAGCCGGTCGCCCAGCTCCCAGTAGGCGGTACCTGAATCGATCCGGGCCATCAGCTGGTCGACCAGGTCGGCCCGCAGATATCGCGTTGTCAAAGAGCTCCCGCCGTCCAGGTCGGCCCAGATGTCGAAGTTCCCGGTGCCGACCGGGTTCCCCTTGGCCGGGTTCCAGCCGTCGTAGGCGTAGCGCTGGGTGGTGTCGTAGGCGC
>CAZFGM010000654.1:0-4151 GCA_964518515.1 uncultured Alcaligenaceae bacterium
GGCTTTCCGTCAGGCTGGAAGCCTAACCTACTGGTCGAACTGGAAATGGCACTAGTAGCGGAGTCCAAAGGATGCTGCGGGCGAGAACGATACATTCCCTGCCGGGATAAACCCGGCGGCTCGTCAGGATCGGGAACTCCGTGCCAAGACAAAGGTCGCCCCAAGAACTACCACCGGCACGAGTAGGATTACCAGTAAGAGCGGATTCGCGGACAGGAAGTTCCACAGTGCGGGGAGCGAGAATGCCCAGTTGGTGGGAAAGCGCAGGCGGGGAGCCAAGAGAAAAAAACCAACCACGGCGGCGACAAAGGAAACCACCCAGGCTACCAGCCAGGGCCGGAACCGCCCCTTTTCCTTGCCCAGGCCCAAGGCACGATCGAATTCCTGGCACCGTTGCTGGAGCCGGGAAAGTGTTTCCCGATCGATGCCGGCCAAGGCTTGGGGAGTCACCCAGGGTTCGACCAGGGTGACCAGGCGCTGGAACAGTTTCTTCCGGGGCCCGGAAGTGGTGTCGGCAAGGAAGCGCGCGGTTTCCAGCAGTTGCCCGTGGCCAAGCCGATACTTGGCCTCACCGACTTGGGCGTAGCCAACCGCCATCAAAGTTTCGACCACCGCGGTCCACTGCTGCCAATATTGCCGGAAGGAATCCTCCATGCGCAAGGTTTGCGCGGTCGGTGGCTGAAGTTCAGGGCTTGGCGGGTTCGAGCCGGCTAAAACCGGTACTTCCACTTCGTTGGTGGGGTCCGCGGCGGCCGGTCCAGAGGCCGGCTCCACGGTGGTTCGACCCGGTTCGGGAGAATAGTTCTGGACGGGCAGTTCGGCGGTACAGGGAAGGTTGTCGAAATCGGTCTTGGCATTGTCCGGCGTTTCTGCGGACAACCCCAGGGGAGGCATGGGGGCCGGGGATCGTCCGTGGTGTGGCGCGATCTTTTTCTCGGCCTTACCGTTCGCGGGCGCTGCGGGGGAGGGGGCGAACGATTCCATGGGCCGCATGCCAAACAAAAAACAAAGCTCGGCGACCAGATCGGCGGGAGATTGAAAGCGCTGCGCGCGTTTTTTGGCCATCAGGCGGCGGATAATGCCGGCCAAAGCCGGGGGTACCTCGGGGCGAAATGACTCCAGGGGCTCGGCTTCTTTTTCCAGGTGCTGCACGACGATTTCCAGGGCCGTCTGGCCCTTGAAGGGTCGCTGCCCGGTCAGGGCGAAGTAAAAAGTGCAACCCAGGCTGTACAAGTCGGCGCGAATGTCCACGTCATGGACATTGCGGGCCTGTTCGGGCGAAACATAATCGGGCGTGCCGATAAAACCATTGTCCTTGTCGAGCGTGAGCGAGTGGGCGGTTCGTTGCGGGTGCAAACGGGCCAAACCGAAGTCCACGATCTTGACTAGCGGCGTGTTGGCGAAGGTGGCCAGGGAGGGGAAAAAGACGCCCATCGCCTCGGGGAATAACTGGGCGTCGGCCAGACGCGGCACCAGGACATTGGCCGGTTTGATATCGCGGTGCACCATGCCTTTCTCGTGCGCGTACTGCAGGGCGCGGGCGGCCTGGTGCATCATGGCGCACGCCAGGCCCAAGGGCAGCGGGCCTTGCTTTTGCACCAGGGCATGCAGGTTGGCCCCATCCACGTATTCCATGGCGAGAAACAGAATGTCGTCCACCTCATCGGCGTCGTAAGCCAAAACGATATTGGGATGCTGGAGTTGGGTGGTGGCCAGGACTTCGCGGCGGAAGCGGGCGCGGGCCTGGCTATCCTCGACGAATTGCGGGGCAATGACTTTCAGGGCCACGTCACGATTCATCAGGGTGTGCCGGGCCTTGTAGACGCAGCCAAATCCCCCCTGGCCGAGTTCCTCGAGGATGCGATATTGCCCCAGAACCAGGCCTTTGCCTTGCCCGGCCCATAAGCGGTCTACCTGGAAAGGGGTTAATAACCCGTCTTCCACCAGGGCACTGGTCAGGATGTGGCTCGGGGCCTCGCCCAGGCGTTGGCGGACGGAGCCGACTTGTTCCTCCGACAGCAGGCCGCTGTCGCGCAGATGGCTCCAGAACTGTTCCTGCTTGCCCATGTCTTGCTCTTTCTTACTCTTACTCTCCATTTTCCTTTTGCAGCTGATGGGATCCCCAAGAGAGAGAAGGATGACGATTAAGATTAGGAAGAGGATTAAGAGGAAGAGGCCGTTTACGTTTCGCGAACGCATGATCCTTGCAAGATTGATATCCCTCTGGCAAACATCTTGCGAACGCTAAACGTAAACAGCCAATTTCCTGATCTTCCTCTTGCTCTTAATCCTCTTCCTAATCTTAATCCTCCTGTTAATCTTTCTCCTTTTCGGTTGCGGCTCGGCCGCGTTGGAAGATTCCTGCTTCCTGACTCCTGACTCCTGTTATTCCACAAGGGTAATCTCGGCCACCGGCGGAGCATTGCTTCCCAGATCGATATTGATGCTTCCCACGCCGCCAACCTGCAGGCTGCTGCAGATGTACGCTCCGCCGAGGGTGTCCACGGCGGCGGCGACATTGCCGGTCAAGTTGACCGCCGCCCCGGCGGCGTACACCGTGCCGACTATCGCGGCGGTGCCGTTTCCGGTAATGTTCACCGGCTGCGTGACGCCGCGGTCTTGAAAAATACCGATGCCCTGATAGATGCCGCTCAGTGGAGCCGTCAACACGACTTTACCCAGGGTATTGATGTCGATCGACCCGGCGGGGGAGGCGCCGCTGGTGTTGTAGATCAGCACCTCGGTGCCGGCCACGGTAGCCAGCCCGGTCACCTGGAAGCCCCCTCCTTCCATGATGTAGACCCCAGGCAGCATAACGACGTTGGCCAGATTGTCGAATTTGATGCCGCCTTTGTAAATGCCCGGTTGGAGCGTCAGTTTTTTGGGACCGGAACTGGTGAGCGTGCTGTTGCTTTCCACGGACAAGGCGGCGGGGTCGGGAGCTGGAAGAGAGCGCAGGGGGTCGCCAACGCGGCGGGTGCCGGTGCGCATCCGGCCGAGGATTACCGCTCCGCCCGGATTGACGTAATTGCCCGTGAGATAATAAGCGTCGGCGACGACGATCCCCGGCTTGGCCTGGTTGAAAGCGGCCGGGTCGCTGGAATTGACGTAAATCCGGCCATTGACCACGGTGAAGGTGGCCAGGGAGTTATTCAAAAAGGCATTGGCCCCGGTCTGGCGGAGCAGGATCAATCCCATGGGAAAAGGCCGGCCGACGGCCACGGCGCGGGCCTTCACCGGCAGCTTGTTCTTGGTGAAGACGGCGCTGAACGTGTAGGGCAGGTAATACTCGACAATGACTTCGGCGCAATCCTTCCTGCCGGTAAACGCTCCCGACTTGGGGGGAACGTTGACGGTGACTGTCGAGGTGGTGCCGTCATTGGAAAAGCCGTTGGCGCTGGCCAGCTCGACGGCGGCATCTTTTGCCGAGTTTTTTCGCCGGCCCCAACCTTTGCCCTTGGTGACGAAATTCCCCGAATACAATTCGTTGGCCGCCACCAAAGCCGCCGCATCGGCCGCGGCCTGCACGTGCCGCCGTTTTTCCATCATCCGCCCGCCGTCCATGCCGATGGCTAGAATGCCGACAATCACCAGCAGGCTGATCAGCAGCCACACGGTCACGGCGCCTGCGCGTCTCCTCCCCATGCTTTCCGGAGAGATGGCAGAGAATCGGCAGGAAAAACCAGCAAAAAGCGTCATGGCAAACCTATCTTATTGAGAAAAGGGGAGATTCTCGTTCCCGAACTTGGTTCAATCTCCTTCCGCCCGTCTCCTCAGATCATCAGCAATTTCGTCCAGACTTTTCTCTCCCCAGGGCCAGCCCTCCGGTGCGATACGATCACCGCAAACCTCCTCGTTTGGGAGTTCAAGGTCTGCAGCGTGCAAGAGAACCAACGGCTGTCCCAGATCGATCCCACGTTCACGGAACAATCGGTGAGCGTGGCCGTCCTTGTCTCGGTGGGCCTCCTCCCAGGCCCACGCTTTCAAGAGTGCCTCTTCTTCTTTATGCAGATGTTTGTTGTGGTGTCGGATCTTCGTCATGGAACTGTCCCCTGAGGTTTCTGTTTCTTGTACCCTTGGAAGGCCCGTATTCCTTTGCAAACTTGTCGGGATGGCAACCCCCTTCAGGGGGTTTTCCGCGCCAGCGGTGT
>CAZFGM010000655.1:0-4144 GCA_964518515.1 uncultured Alcaligenaceae bacterium
ACGGCGGGGATAAACCCCGCCGCTCGTTGCACCTACCATTATTTGGGTTTGAGCTGGTCCTGGCGAATCCGTTCTTGCCGATAGCGTTCGCCGACGGTCAATTCGAACGGCTTGTGATTCGCAGTGGCGGTGAAGCCCCGATAGTGGGCGTGGCAGCGATAACAGACGATGGCATCGCCCACGCCAAGATAGAGGATGCCGTCGATTACTGCCGAGCCGATCAGAATGGCCCACGTCAGCCACTTTTCATACCAGCCGTAGGTAAACACCGATGCCACGCAGGCGATGGTCAGAATGCCCAGGCCCAGCCAGTGGGGAAAATCCTTTTTCTTGTACAACTCGTGATTGCCGCAGATGCCGCAGCCAGCCAAGGCCGGGGCCGCCCCTGCCACGGGCAAGCGCTGATTGCAGGATGGGCATTGCCAAGCGCTGGGTTTGGTCAAATCCAAGCGTGCGGGATAATCACAACTGGGACAGGAAAAGGAAACGTTCACGCATTTTACCTACGCGAAGACACGTTTTTTGGCCTCAACCATCCCCATTATACAGGAAGGTTGCTCCACGAAAATTGGCGGAGATCTACTATTACTCACCCCTGCGCGGTCAATGTGGCGGCAAGTTTTCAACTTGCCGTACCGGCCGGTTGGAAACCGGCCGCCACATTCTCTTTGGCCGCGCAGCCATCACATAGGATGTCGTACCATCGCTGGAAGATGCGCTCGAGGTGCGTGGCTGTCCCTTCTGCCGAAACCGAGGCGATTGCGATGACGTTCACTGGCAGAGACAGAACAAGGCCCACCACTTATGTCATGTTCCGCTTTGTCGCTCCTGGCAAAGTGCACCTCACCGGTCGAGGAAGCCGGGCAGGCCGTTCCGTGCCTTCCGTTCTCTCTTGTTGCGGGTGAGAAACCACAGGCAGATAGGAATCCGCGTCGTGTCAAACAGCTGGCCCGGCAAGGCGATGCTACGGCTCGGGAATGCTGGCTTCCCGTGTTCCCTACAGGCTAATCTCTGTTTTTTTGTACGGCTCGGGAATGCTGGCTTCCCGTGTTCCCTACTTCTACGTAAGATGCGCAGATGTTGTAGGACGGATTGGTAATCCATCCGGGATGAAGGCGGACGGATTGCCAATCCGTCCCACGGCCGAATCGTGCACCCCCTGGGCTTTTCCATTGTCCCCCACTGCACGTAAGTCCGCCCTGGATAGAATGGGAACCGGTGTAGGGCCATTTTGAACCAGGCCGGGTTGGAAAACCTGCAATCGAACAAATCGAAAATTCAATGTCAGTTGTGGAGAATTCCTTTTTGCAGCAGCTGGCCCGGGGAACACTGTAGCAGGAACGAACAACTGGACAAATGCAATGTCGGTTGTCGAAAAATGGAGCAAAAAGTCGGGAATGTTCCGCGCGGAACATGGTCGCCACCGCCGTCACCAAACGGTTCTATCGGTGAACGGCACACAAAAGGTGCCAGCTGTGTCTCTGTGGTGAATGATAATTATCCGAGTTAGTCCCGGTTTTGCGGCCGGCCCAGGTGTTTGTGGAAAAAGCGGGCGATTCGCGCGTGGAGGTTTTGCATCACTTGCGGGTCGGGAACCATGTGGGTCAACCCGGACAGGGGCAGCATTTCGAAATCTTTGCCGGCGCGGAACAGGGCGTCCACCAGCTTGAGGGAATGGCGGAAGTAGACATTGTCGTCGGCGGTGCCGTGCAAGAGCAGCAGCGGCCGCTTGAGGTCCGCGGCGTAGGTCAAGAGCGAGCTTTCCTTGTAGGCGGCGGCGTCCTTGGGCGGAATGCCGAGATAGCGTTCGGTGTAGTGGGTGTCGTAGTCGAGCCAGTCCACAACCGGGGCGCCGGCGACGCCGGCTTTGAAAACCTCGGGCCGGCGCAGCACGGCCAAGGCGGCCATGTAGCCGCCGAACGACCAGCCGCTGATGCCAACCCGCTTCAGATCCAGTTGCGGAAATTTTTCCGCCAGGGTACGCAGCCCGGCGATTTGATCGTCGAGCGGCACGGCGGCGAACTTCTTGGAGATGGCGCGTTCCCAGTCGCGGCCGCGGCCCGGCGTTCCCCGCCCATCGATGGCCACCACCAGAAAACCCTGGTCCGCATACCACTGCCCGAGCAGCCAGCGGTTCTTCATGGCCACGACGTGGCTATGATGCGGCCCGCCGTAGACGTCCACAATCACCGGGTACTTTTTCTTCTTGTCGAAGTTTCTCGGCCGGACGACCGCGGCCCGGAATTTCTCCTTGCCTACCTCGACCAGGTTAACGCGTGGATCAAAAGGCGGGTTTTCCGCGACCGCGGGTAATTCACCCAGCAGCTTGCCATCCGCCCGGTGCACGGTGGTTTTCGGCATGGCGGCCGGCGTGCGGGCGGTGAGGACGTAAACCGACCCGTCCTTGGACAGGCTGGCCCCATGCAGGCCGGCCGCGCGGGTCAGGTTTTCGGCCCGTTCCCCGGAAAGGGCGTCCTTCAAGGAAACGCGAAACAGCCACGCTTGGGTTGGGTCCTCGCCGGCCGTGAAATAAAGCCAATTGTTCTTGGCATCAACCCCCACCAGGCTGCGAAAGCCGGCACTCGCCGGCACGACAATGCCCTTGGTGCGGCCATTCTTGGCGCGGAACTCGAGCTGCGGGCCGCCGTCGCGCTCGCTGACCCACAAAAAACCGCCGGCCTCCGGCAGCCAGCGCGGCATGTCTTGATTCAGGTTCACCCAGGCCGGATCGCGCTCGTGGACCAATTCGCTGGTCTTGCCCGTCTTGGGGTCGGCTTTCAGGATCAGCCATTCCGTCTGGTCGCGCGTCTGCACCCCCACCAGCAGGGGACCGTCCTTGGGCCAGTGCACCGACGTCAGATACGGGTATTTTTCCAGGTCCCAGGCGAGCCAGGTGGTGGCCCCGCCCCGGACGGCGACGACGCCGAGCTTGACCTTGACGTTGGCCTTGCCGGGCCGGGGATAGAAGAACGGCGTCGGCTCCTGCCCGGGATGGATCGGGTCGGCGACATGCCAGACTTCCACGCCGCGAGCATCGGTTTCTTGATAGGCGATAAATGCCGCATCGGGCGACCACCAGTAGCCTGTGAAGCGGTTCATTTCTTCCTGGGCGACGAACTCGGCCAGGCCGTGCGAAACTGCGCGCGTCCCTCCGGTAGTGACCCTGCGTTCCTTCTGCGCCACCAGGTCAAGAATGAAAATGTCGTGATCGCGCACAAAAGAGATCGTCTTGCCGTCCGGCGAGAACTTGGGATCGAGGAGGACTCCGGGCTGGGTGTTCAGTTCACGAATGTCCTGGGAAACGCGGTCCACGGTATAAAGCCGGCCGGACAGGCCCAGGAGAATGAGCTTGCCATCGCCAGAGAGCTGGAAGCCGGTGAAACCGCCGACCGAGACGCGCATGCGTTCGCGGCGTGCCTTTTCCTCGGGCGATAGCTTTTCCTCGGCGCCCTTGAGGAGCTTCTCGGGCGTCAACAGCGCGCGCGTCTTGCCGCCGGCGACGTCGAATTCGAACAAGCTAAGCTTGGCCTGGCGCGGTCCGGAGCGCAGGAACAGAACCGCTTTGCCGTCCGGCGTCGGGGTCGGCTTGACGGGGCGACCGAGCAGGAAGCCGCGCGTCTGGGCGTGATCGCGCAGGTACGCCGTATCCAGGTCCTGGGCCGGCAGGCGGGCCGCGGCCAGGGTGGCCCACAACGAGAAAGCAAGCATGATTTTTTTCATGGAAAGAGCTTACCAGACCCCATGCGGGGATCAAGAAGGGAAATGCGGTGGTTGCTTGAGGGGGTGTGCTTGAAGGCAAAAAATGGCCACAAAAAAAAACCAGGTTTCTTCTCAGGACCCCGGCTTTGCACCGCATAGGCCGGGAGAGGAATCATCAGCGGGAAAATTGGAAAGATTTTTTTTCGACCAGGTGTGGTATACTTGAGGAAAAACGAGACTGTAGCAAATAATTCGGGAAGGGGGCTTTGTTGTGGTTCTGTTTTCAGCCCCGTTCACGGGGCTTGCCGCGAAGCGGTGTAGGCCCGCCCCTTGGGGCGGGTGTGGGAAACTCCCCCGTCTTGGTTTTCCAACCCCGTTCACGGGGTTTCTCGCCGTTCGGCTTCAGCCGTGGACTCGTTGCCTAAAGGCAAACCGCGAGAAACCC
>CAZFGM010000656.1:0-4143 GCA_964518515.1 uncultured Alcaligenaceae bacterium
TTCCTGGGAAACGAGTTCCCCATCCGCGAAAAAAGAGGCCGCTTGAGATTCCGGGCGGGAATCGGAAAAGGATTTGGCCATGAACTTACGGAATCCCTGGTGGGCGTTGCTGGCCGGTAGGGCCGGGGCCATGGTGCTGCGTACCTGGATGGGCACGGTCCGCTACCACATCCGCGCCAAGGGCGAACACGTCGATCCCAGCGATGCCAATCTGCCGCGGCGTTACATCTACTCGTTCTGGCATGAAGACATGATGTTCATGGTGGGCGGTCCGTGGCGGCCGCACAAGTTCTGCGCCTTGATCAGCCAGAGCGGCGACGGCGAATTCATGGCCCAGATTTGCCAGGGCTTGCGCGTGAAGCTGGCCCGGGGTTCCTCGCGCCGTGGCGGCTCCCAGGCCATGTTCGAGATGTTGGCCCATGGCCCGTCGCTGCATTTCGCGGTCACCCCGGACGGCCCGCGCGGCCCGCGCCGCCAGGTACAGCCCGGCGTGGTGTATCTTGCCTCGCGGATCGGCTTGCCCATCGTGCCGTGCGGCATCGCCTACCAGAAGGCCTGGCGGGCACGGAGCTGGGACCGCTTTGCCGTGCCCTTGCCGTTTTCCGGGGCCTTTTGCGTGACCGGGCCGCTGATTCACGTTCCGGGCGGCATCGGCCGCGACGACATCGAAATCTACCGCCGGCAGGTCCAGGCCCACATGCTGGATGTAACCGCGGATGCCGATGCCTGGGTGCATGGCAAGGCTCCCCCGGAGGCTGCCTTGCCGGACCTGCCCCGAATCGCGGCGTGAGCCTCCGGTCCCTTCAATCCGCTGCCCAAGAGGACATGGCATGTCAACAAACCGATTATTTTTTTCCGTGTTATACTTCGCGCGGGCAAGATTGAGACATGTCTTCGGCGAGCCGAGCCCCGTAAGGGGCCGGGTTGCGGGCACTTCAACCCGGCTGCTTACGCAGCTCGGCTCGCCGACCAATGTATCAATCGGCGCCGCGTGCAGTATAGTACTTTTTTTTTCCCTCACCTGGGGCGGTTTGGCCCAAGAACAAAAAACCCTGATCTGGGGATTGAAACCGGCCAAAGAAAGTCCGCCTACGCCGCCCAAGCCGGGCGTGGTGTTCGTGGTCGGCGGCGTCGGCGGTTGGGACACCTTGCCTTGCAGCTCGCGGCTGGTTTTTCCTCTGGCGGGGGTGCCCCATGAAATCCGCGACTTCGTGTGGACGCACGGCTGGGGTAAATTCATTCGCGATTTGCAGGATTTCCGCCATGCGGAGAACAAGGCGGAAGAATTGGCCCGGGAGATTCGCCAAGCCCTGGCGTTCGAGCCGGACCGGCGCATCTACATCGTGGCCAAAAGCGGCGGCGCCGGGGTGGCCTTGCGGGCCGCCGAGCTGCTGCCGCCCGCCAGTCTCGAGCGCCTCATCGTGCTGGCCGCCGCGGTGTCGCCGGCGTACGATCTCCGGCCGGCGCTGCGGGCCACGCGCGGCGAAATCGTCGCCTTCTGTTCTCCCCTGGATCAATTCATTCTCAACTGGGGAACCCGGCAATTCGGCACCGTCGATCGCTATTACGGCCCCAGTGCGGGATTGCACGGCTTTGTCGTCCCCCAGAATTTAAACCGGACCGACAAGGCTCTGTACGACCGCCTGGTGCAAATCACCTGGTCCCCGCGCATGATCTGGCAAGGCTACCTGGGCGGCCATGCCGCCAATAGCTTTCCCTGGTTCCTCGCCGCCGAGGTGGGGCCGTGGTTGAAATGAGAGTGGGAGCCTTTCGGATTTTGGAGTGCAGCGACTCGTCGCCGCTTTGGTTTCTCCAAAAATCAATCCGCTCTGCGCTCCGCGCTTCGCGTTCGCCCTCCCACTCTTTCGCTTTCCGGAGGAGGTGCTATATTAGTTAGAAAGGAAAGAGATTCCTCACCCAGTTAGGAAAAACCCATGAACGACGATCTCCCCGATATCCTGGTCACCACCAAACCCAAAGAGCGCGAGCAAACCACCACGCGCCGCATCCCCCCGTACAACGTCATCCTCGAAAACGACGATTACCATTCCTTCGAGTTTGTCATCGACGTCTTGCAAAAAGTTTTCGGGTTCAACGATCAAACCGCTTTCCAGTACACCAACGAGGCGCACACCCAGGGCCGGGCCGTCGTTTGGACCGGGCCGAAGGAAGTCGCCGAGCTGAAAATCGAGCAAATAACCAGCTACCACGAAATTCGTTCGGATGGCAAAAAGTTCGGCCCTCTGGGCTGTTCCATCGAACCCGCCCCGGGATAATCCCAAGCCGCGGAACGCGAATGATTTTGACGGGTGATGAGACAACGCGGAGCAGGCCGTGCCCTACTTTGACTTCCTCTGGACTGAGGAGATCATCGCTCACCTTGCGGAACATGACATTTCGCCGGATGATTTCGAACATGTGGTGATGAAATACCTGTCGTACGGTGCCATTTTCTCGGGCGTTTTTGGGGCGCTGTGCCAGTGCGGCGTCGGGTCCGGCACGGGGCCGGGCGCCGATGATTTCGAACGGCACATCTTCGGCCCCTTGCCCAGGACCACGATGGCCTACCCGAAACGCACTGGCAAGAGCAGAGCATCGGGCGATCCCGCCGCCTGGGGCTACACTCAGGATGGCCGATACATCATTGCGGTATATCACAAAATCGATTTTGTAACGGTGATGCCAGTGACCGCCTACGAGGTTCCGGAGCCTCCCCAATGAAGGTGAACTATGCGTAAGAAAAAACACCGTCGCATCGTGGACAAGCTGCCGGATGACTTGATGAGGGATATCCGGCGTTCACGAGCGCTCATTGCCAAAGAACTTCCCGAGTTGATCCAAAAAGATCAACGACTTCACGACGCGATGCACGAACCTACCACCAGCGGCGCGTTGCGGCGTGCGATTCACTCCTGCAAGATTCTCTTGCCCGATTTGGCCGATCTTGCCCAGACCGACATGGACACGTTGGATGATTTCCTGACCGGCGAGCGACCGCTAACGTCCGACCTCATCGATCGGCTCACGAAGATTCTGAAGCTCGAACTGGCGGCCAGCGGCGCCCGACCAAGGCCGCGACCCGCCAAGACGGGATAAAGAGTGTCTTCCTTTCCGCTGACCAACAAACCTTTACCTGGGCCCTTGCAAAAAACCTACCCTGTCCATGCAACTCACCTGCTCATGTGGCAAGTCCTGTCGGTTCGCGAGGAACTGGTCGGGTCAATGTCCCGGCTGTGGCGAGGCGGTTATTCCTGTGACCACCTACGAGGTTCCCGGGCCGGACCGCAAGTAAACCAAGGACCAAGGAATTTTGCCAGTGGCAGAAAGCGGCGAGCGGGATAAAATTCCGGCTGCCGCCTTTTTCTTTTTCCCCCTCACCCTACCCTCTCCCCCGAGGAGAGGGAAGGAAAGGGGGGTTCCACGGGGGTTTACCATGGCGTCCACCGAACCATTGGCCATCGGCGTGTGCAGCTGGTCGCTGCAGGTCACGAGCATTCCGGAGTTGAAGAGGCTGATGGATCGCCTGGGCATCGACGTGTTGCAAATCGCCTGCGGCGATCCGCACCATGCCGCCTGGCAAGAAGGGGACAAGCTGCCCGAGGCCGCCAAAGCCGCCGGCTTCCGCATGACCGGCGCCATGCTCGGCTTTCCCGGCGAGGACTACACCACGCCGCAAACCATCCAAAAGACCGGCGGCTTCGGCAATCCCGCCACCCGGCCCGAACGGCTCGAGCGCTTCCAATGGGCCCTCGACCGCACGCTGGCCCTGGGCCTCAAGGATTTGATGATGCACGCCGGCTTCTTGCCCGAGCCGGGCGAGCCCGATCGCAAGCCTTTTCTCGACACCCTGGCCCAGGTCAGCGAGCTCGCCCGGGCCAAGGGCGTCACGGTCGGCTTCGAGACCGGCCAGGAAACCGCCGACCTGCTCAAACGCACCCTCGACGAGCTGAAATGCCCCAACCTGAAGGTCAACTTCGATCCCGCCAACATGATCTTGTACGACAAGGGCGATCCGCTGCGGGCCGTGGAAATCCTCGGTACCTACATCAAGAGCGTCCACGTCAAGGACGCCAACCGCACCAAGGTCCCCGGCACCTGGGGCGAGGAGGTCCCGCTCGGCCAAGGCCAGGTCAACATCAAGAA
>CAZFGM010000657.1:0-4128 GCA_964518515.1 uncultured Alcaligenaceae bacterium
GCGCTGACCCAACATAGGAGGGTCGCCGTGGCCGAGGCAGTGCATGATTGTGTACGGATGATCAGGATGGGGGGGGGGGGGTGGCGATTCCCCGCTGGCCCCAACCACTCGTCGTCTCTTTTCCAGTTTGAGACGCCGGTTCGTTCCGGTTCTCGTCAGCGCGATCCTGTCGGCGGCGGCTCTGCTCAAGGCATTTTCTCTTTGGACCGATGCACTGCCCGAGCCGGGATGGCTCGGCTCCGGCTGGTTCCAGCTGACACTGATCGAGGTAGAATTAACCGCCGCGTTCGGCCTCCTGCTCGCCATCCAACCTGCTCTTTTCCGCCTGATAGCCATGGTTCTCTTTACCGCGTTTTTCGGCCTGGCTCTGTCGAGGGCCGCCTCGGGAGCGAGTAGTTGTGCATGCTTCGGGGGCAGCGAAGCGATCCAGGCGCACCCATCGGTTATGGTAGTTTTTGACTCCCTAATCTTGTTTCTGTTATGGTCCTGGAAGCCGAGCGAACAGGGCTTAACAAGTTCCAGGTCTTTTCCCCGCCGGGCCTTGCTTTCCGGTGCCATCCTGTTCCTTGCCGTTGTCCCGTTGTCCCTTGTTTGGGGCCGGTCCGTCTTTGCCACTGGCCCGCTGCTGCTTTCGCCCGCCATGGTCGATCTGGGCACCCTTGGGCAGGGCGAGCGGCAGGAGTTTGCTTTGGAACTCCAGAATCCGCAAGACAGGCCGGTGACGGTGGCGCACGTGGACATCAGCTGCCCGTGCCTGGTGATAAAAAACTTGCCTTGGCAGTTCTCCCCTGCTGAAAAAACAAAGATCCCCTTGCTTTTGGACATGAGCCGGGAACCGGAGTTTACCGGCAGATTGCTGATCACGCTGCGCGGGCGAACTGTCGATGAGGAGCTGGCCGTCCGGTGTGAGGTGCAGGCGCAGATCGTTCCGAGACGGTGAGGCTACGATGAAGATGAGCCCTGAGGCCAACATGTTGGAAAGCCCGAAACGCCCAGCCTGGCGGAGTCGGGCATCGGCGGCGCTGCTGGTGTTGGTCGCGTGCGCGGCTTACTGGTGGGGCGCCAACAATGCCAATTCGCCTTTGCCCAACGGCGGGCTGGTGGTGGAGGAGAAGTACCTCACCTTCCCGGAAACTTGGGAGGACAGCAAATTTACATGGCAAGTACCAATTCTGAACCGTGGGCGGGTGAAGCTCGAAATCTTGGGATTTGCCGTTTCTTGTCCGTGCGTTTCTACAAAAACAGGGTCTTTGAGGCTTGAAGCTGGCGAGGAGCAGGTTTTGACCCTTCAAATAAACCTGGCAGGACAGTTGGCTTGTTCTAAGGTTGAACGATATCGGGTTTTCGAGTTTAAAGTTGTTCCGCTTCTACAAGGGGAGATAGCCCCGACCAAAGGCTGGGTCATCAGGGGCCAGGTTCGGAGTCTTCTTGACACCAACCCCATGACCCACCAATTTGGGAAGTATGAAATAATCACAAACGGACAAATGCCGTCGCAAACAGTCGAGGTAGCATCGGCGATCCCCTTGGAAAGATTGACATTGGGATATGATCGTACCAAATGCTTGGCAACAATAACGGGCGGGCCAAGGACTTTTCAATTGAAAATAACACCAAAGAACGACCTTCCGGTTGGCCCTTTTTTTCTTGAATTAGTTCTAACACCCTTCTCTAAAGAGGGGAAAGAACTGGGCTTTAAAAGGTTCCGGGTAGAAGGTTGGATGCACCAAGAAGTGGAAGCGGAGCCTTCCACGCTGTTGCTTGGAAGTCTGGCTTTGGGGAAAACTGAAACCGAGAATATTCGATTCGTTTCCCGCAACGGAATGCCTTTCTCTGTCTTAGGGTGGAAGTCGTGGTCGCATGGCCTTTCGGCGGAACGTTTGCCGTCTCACAGCAAAGCGGACAACACATTCAAGGTTGTCCAGGAAGCGAAACACTTAGGCCAGCAAAGGGCAAGAATCCTGTTCTTGGTTCAAACGAGAGAATTGAAGACTTTGGAGGTTCCCCTGGAAACTATTTACCATGGCGTCGAGTGAGATGGGCGGAGTTATGAAACCCCAACCAACAATAGGTGCTCTGCTGATTTTGTCGTGCCTCATAGGATTAGGTGCGCAGAGTGGAGACAAGGTACAAAAGTTGACTATTCAGGACATAATCCTTTCATGGGAGAAACAGGAAGCGCGCTTGGAAAAGATGGTGTGCGAATGGGTCGACCAGGTTACAGTTCCGAAAGGGACTCTCCTATTCCAGGCCAGTGGAAATAGAAAGGAACTAGAAAAAGATTTGGTCTATGATGTTGTTAATCTGATTAAATTTCATGGCCTGCGATGGAGAGTTGAGTCAAAAGGAATGGTTTTTAATCCGCAAGGAGAGCTGGTTCCACAAAAAGAAACGGCGGTTCTGAGTGGGGGCTACTTGAAGTCGTACATGCCGCCGGGAACTTCTCGAGGGGTAGCTAATATTAGCAAAGCTGCAATCCCGAAAGTCCCTCAAGCGATTAACATGAAGGCCCCTTTTATGCTTTTTCGTCCGATCGGGTTAAAGTCGATTAATTCGGCTGATTTGAAAACTACCTTAGAAAAGGATTCTATAAGAGATATTCCCTGTGTTATTCTGGAAAATACTCGCGACCACCCGACTCTTACTAAGATTTGGGTTGCGCCCAACCTGGATTATTCGATTCTTCGTTATGCGAATCAAGAAAACGGGGTCACGGTGTCAAAGATTGACGTTCAGTACAAATTGGAAAAAGACATTGGATGGGTTCCTTTTCAGTGGAAAACGGTCAGTGCGGGTGGCAATGGAATAGTTAACTCCATTTGGTCGAAGGTGACTAGATTCGATGTCGGCAAGGATGTTTCGGGGCAAGATTTTCATTTGCAAATTCCCGACGGAACGTTGGTGCGAGATTTTACGAAAGACCCGGATTCACTCGAATTTACCCAACACGTGGCGGGGAAGGAGGGAGGGTTAGGTGTGTGGTTTTGGTTTTCAATTTCGCTATTCTTTCTAATCTTGGCAATAATAGCCATTATGCTTAGAAGGAAGGTGGCTTTTTTTAAAGGAGGAAGAAAAAATGTGTAGCAAGAAGAGTGTTTCATTTGCTGTCGTCGCGTTGGTGTTTTTTTGCCTGGTGTTTTATGCGGCAGCCGCTTGCCTCCAGTCGCCGTGTAAGCAGATTCAGGCCAATGGGCACGACCCAGGGTCGGGGATTACTTGTGCCGGCTCTTGGGCCGATATGCTTTGCAGTCAAGAAATGACGGATTGTCTTCTTTGCAACACGCCGGAGAAAGGGGGCATTTATTGCCCTGAGCCCGACCCACTGCTGCAATGTGATTACGCTTTGGATAAGGATAAGAATAAGATTCCTCTGTACGTGGCCAATTGTACGAAGGGGTCTTGTACGCTACAATGTCCCGACATTGATAAGAAATATCGGCAAGCCGCCAAGTGTACTTCGGCAGTACTGCCCCCTACTCAGTTATCTCAATATGTCTGCGCAAAGCCGCCAAGCAAATGAAAGACGAGGAAGTGCAAAAGGGGAGGCAATTCTTCACCTCGTTCCCAAACTCCTGTTTGGGAACGCGCTCCTCGAAACTCCGTTTCGCCTCCCGGGGGCAGCCCTGTCGTGGAAACGGACTTTTCTGAATGGCCGGTCCGAAACGCGAGTTTGGGAACCAGAAAGGTCAAGGAGTCATTATGCCGCGCAAACAACTGTGGCGTAATGCCTTCACCCTGATCGAACTGCTGGTCGTCATCGCGATCATCGGCGTGCTGATCGCCCTCTTGCTCCCGGCGATCCAGCAAATCCGCGAGGCGGCCAGCCGCGCGGAGTGCGCCAACAACCTCCGGCAGATGGGCCTGGCCTTGCAGCAGCACCACACCATGCAGCGGGTGTTTCCCAGCAACGGCGGCTGGGACGGGGAGCAGTCGATCAATAGCACGGCCGGGAACAACGTGTTCGTGTCCACGACCGTGTACGCTTACGGCAAGACCTACACCTGGGGGGTGGGGGAGCCGGCCCGGAGGCCGGCCGATCAGCCGGGGTGTTGGGCCTATGCTATTCTGCCGTACCTGGAGCAGGTCAACGTGCACCGGCAGCGCGATTGGGGGAAGACGGTGCCGGGG
>CAZFGM010000658.1:0-4128 GCA_964518515.1 uncultured Alcaligenaceae bacterium
TCGTTCAGCAGCGATTTTTCCCGAAAACCTTCGATGCCACGGCGACTACACCCGGCCCGCCTTGATTTATATTACGAGACTTACAAATGCTACATGGAGATAATAACAAAGGCAGCTGAAGGTGATCCCCGCGGTGCTTTGAAAGCCGTGAAAGAAGCTTGTGAAAAATTTGAATTAAGGAAAAAGGATGGGGATTGTTTGTTTTTTGCATTCAGTGATGGTGGAGGACTTCTTTCAGAGGATGTCGTAGATCATCGGTTAGCGGCAGTCATCAAACACTGTTTCAACGGACGTTTAGCGCCTTTGAAGCGCATCAACTGTTTCCATATATGGGAGGAGAAAGGCAAACTTAAACGTCGATTGAAGCAAGGGTAATTGCAAGCCAGGCATGGACGCTTGACGCGGACCTTCAGCCGCTGGGTCGAGTTAATCGGCGCCCGGCGACTTTTTTAGGCAATGGATGATCGGTGTGCCCTGCACGCTGGGTGTTCTTTGACAACTTGATCTGTTGGCCCGGGGGAAGGAACCACACGGAACTTTTGTTTCAGTGTATTGGAGGATTGTAACATGAAGAAAGGAAAAGAATGGAAGCCTCGGCCGGTCAGGGATTTGCTGAAGGATCGCGAGGAGCTTAAGGGGCTTTTTCTTAGTAATTTTAACTTTTCCTGCAAGGGGTGCAATCGGCTCCCACCAGAAAAACGCGGGGAATAAATGGCGTTTTTCTCCAGTTTGCGGTTGTTAGTTCGACTATGGCCCCATAGTGTTATTGCCTGAAAAAGGCATCTTTCCTGATAATGGCGGGGATATCAACCGTCTTCGCCCTAACAGGAAAGGATGCCTGGTATGTCTACTACTACCTTAATCGCCCGGTTGTTGGCAAGCCCTTTTGCGACCACGTTGCTGACTTTGGTGTTCGAGTTGGTGCCGTTACTTTTGAAGATCGGCAAACGCATCGTCGACGACTACCCCAGCGGCGCCATTACGCCGGCGGCGACCTGCGCGTTCGAGAAAGACTTGGCGGGCTTGCTGCGTGAGGTGGGCCGCGTGACCGTGAGTTGGACGTACAATCGCCTGGAAGCGGAGAACGAGGAAGAAACGCCGCCGTTGGCCGGTCTGGAAGGCGAACTGTATCGCCGCCGCCAGCGTTCGCGGCGGCGTTATGGGGTGGCCACGCTGTTCGGCACCATTGCCTTGTTGCGGATTGGTTATGAACCATTGGAGGCAGGTTTGCCCAGTATTTTTCCGCTGGAAATGCGTCTGGGTTTGACGGCGGGTCGGGCGACGCCGGCGGTGACGGAACGTGTGGGGCAGTGGTCGGCGCAGCACACGCAACAGAAGGTGCTGGATTTGTTGCGGCAGGAGCACAACGTGAACTGGTCGGTGAGCACGCTGCAATCGGCGACCTCATTCCGGGGCTGGACCCCGATGTGACCACGCCCGTCGCCGGTTTTTGACCTGACGCGCAACTTGTCGTCGTTGGTGAAGCAGGTTATTACGGTGAAGGCAATAAACGCAATCGAGGGCATGTCCACCGAGCAAGGGGAGAGGGCAAAGCGTTTCGATGAGATGGTCAAGCTTACCGAAGCGCTTTGAAAGGAGTTAAACGAATGTAAAAAGCAGGTGCTCAGCGGGGAAAAGGAAGCACGGGAGTATTTTTCCCTTTCGTTGAAACACGCGCTTGCGTTGATACTCTGTGGTTGTCTTCATGGAACTCCCTATGACGCAGCCTTGGCTGGACTGAGGGAGTTTTTTTCGAGCCAAGCAGAGATTGAGACGATGCATTTTCTCTTAGAACTTGCCGGCCGAATTCTTGAGGAAGAACCAAGCGAGGAGAGGGAGCCACCACCAGGAAGATAAGTGGCATGGCGGAGGAAGATAAATACTTCGAAGCCGAATACCGGGTTCAAGGAGCTGAAGCTGCTTTGGCTTGTACGAATCCATCGGCCGAGGCGGGCGGCGCGTGATGCGATTTTCCTGGCCGAAAGCTGCATGAAAGATGAAATCGAGAAAAAGCTTTTCGCGGAGCGAGACAATTTGGTGAATGAGGCATTGGGTTAAGGGGTTAATGATCGGTAATGGCGGGCGATTTCTTCGGCGGGCTGGCGGCGGGTCCGTTCATGACGTACCGGGGCTCATTGTAATGGCGGGGGATTTCTTCGGCGGGCTGGCGGCCGGCCCGCTCATGGCGTATCGCGTCGCCGCCCAAGGAGCCTCCTCATCGGCCGGCATCCGCGCCGCCCTGGGCGCGGCGGCCTGGGACGTGGCCGCGGTAGGCAGCGCCGCTTTGTTATCCCAAGCCACGGGGGCGGATTTCTTCGAAACGGCCAACCTGACGTTGTTTGTCAACAACCTGGTGCGTGCGGCGGGACCGGGGGGCAGCCGGCGTTCCAGTGCTCGCTCCGACGAGGCGACGAGGCGATGGCGCGGAATATTGCCGGGCGGGAAATCGTCCGGCCCATGGCGTGGGAGGAAGCGCGGCAAAATTCGAGAGGGCAGTTGCCCCGCACGCCGCAGGAGTATCTGGACCAGATTAGATTAGTATTAGTGCCAACCGCCGGGCGCTGGAGGAGCCTTTGCCGCTGGCAGCCCGGGAGCGCAGCAACCGAATGATCCCGGTGCCGCTTGTTGACGAAGGAGCGCCCGGGCTGGGAGCCCGGTTCCCTCTGGAAATCATTGCAAAGACTTGATGGGCAAAAGAGAGGCAAAACCTGAAACTTTTGATACGGACCCCAGCGGGTTATTTGGCATGGGCATTCCTTCGGGCGAGAATACTGTGCGTGCGATACCGTGGGTATCCGAGATGGTTTCGAATGCCTCGGGCTACGAGGCCGCTGCCGTCCGGAACTACTGGGAACATCGGCTGGTGCGCGAAGCCCTCGCAGTTGCTGCCGGGCGTGCACCGATTCGCGTGGCTTATGACGTGGGTGCAGGCTACGGACGGATGGCCCGCGTACTTGCCGAATTCGCGCTGGAGGTCGTCGCGTTCGAGCGAGACCCCGACCTACTTGTCAAAGGTCGCGCGCTCAATCCAGACATCGTCTTTAGACCGGTTGTGAGTCTGCAAGCATTGCCTGCCGAGTCGGCCTCCGCGGATGTCGCCTTGACCTTCACGGTCCTACAGCACCTTACCGATGCATCGTGCCTTGCCGTAATGCGCGAACTCAAGCGCGTCGTCAGCAAAGGGCACATTCTGCTCGTGGAGGACACCGACGAGACGCAACCTGACTGCGATTTGCCGCACGACGAAACCGCCTGTTGCCGTCATCGGAGTGTAGGCCGTCATCAAGAATGGATGCTCCCGTGGCGGTTGCTCAGAACTTGGCCGCGGCGGGTCGAGCCCACATATCCGCAACCCAGCGTGGGCACCGCCATGTTGTTTGCATCTGAATCTGGTGAATGAAGGATCGTCAGGGGACATTAGCTCAAAGTTGGCGGAGAAGCGGGCCACCGACCGCGGCACGCTCGAAGTTCACCGGCGGGCGACCCGATCCTGTACCGCTACGTACACAACGGCTACCCGCTCGATACGGCCCCAAGCGGGGCACGCGCATCAGACTTCCCGCCAGGGGGTGGCATCGCGTCCGGTTGACAAATTTGGTATATTTTCAACTTCAGAAGTCAAAGTACCCTGATTCCTGACCCTTGATTCCTGGGAGTGATGTCAATTGCGTGTGCCCTGTCCGCATTGCCGGGAAGAAGTTGAAGTGGCGGATATTTCCTCCGCGGCGGAAACCGTGTGTCCGTGGTGCGGCTCGCCGGTTTGGCTGCACCTCAACCTAGACAAGGCCATGGTGGATTTGATGTTCGCGGAAAAACCTCTGGAAGACACCGGCTTTTCCGCCCGGGTCAGTCACAAGGGCCCCGCGTCCCAGTCCAACAGGCAGTTAGCCTTTCAGCACAACAAACAAGGGGTCTTTTTGACACGCAAGGGTTTTTTTCAAAGGGCCCTTGCCGAGTTCACCACGGCCATTCAGCGCGATCCGGATTATGCCGAGGCTTACAGCAATCGCGGTTTTGCCTACGCGAACTGCCAGGAATACAATCAAGCCCTGGCCGATTTCACCCATGCCCTTCACCTGGCGCCGCACTTCGCGGCGGCCTACAATAACCGGGGGCTTTTGTACATAT
>CAZFGM010000659.1:0-4126 GCA_964518515.1 uncultured Alcaligenaceae bacterium
CCAGCCATGCCGCCACGAGCCCGAGACGTAGTGTAGCTCCAGGATTGGCCTGTTCCAGCAAAGGACTGGCGCCAGCCGACGAAGTCAGCAATCGCGTTCTCCATAACTCCCACTCTGAGGGCGTCTGCTTTTGCGGTTTCAAATTCTACCTGGGAGTAGGAAATCAAACTTACGCGCTTGATGAAGTCGTCGCCTCGGTCGCGAAGAACGCGGAAGAACCTGGTCAGCCTGAGGTCTATGTCGTTATATGTCTCAACCTCGACGCTTGGTTTGTTCAGAAGCACAGAAGCGCCGCCACCGAACGGCTCCAAGTAGATGCGATGATCGGGGAAATGGCTTATGATCCACTCTGCAAGGTAGTGCTTCCCGCCGTACCACTTCAGCGGAGGCCTGATCTTCATCACCTTCTCCATTTGGTTGCCGTTTCAGATACCTCTTTACATTCTTGCCATGAAAAGAAAAAAAGTCAACTAAAAATTCGCGCAACTCCATAATTAACAATATATTGCGCGGAATATGTTCCAGAGAAACGACTTGGGGTAGTTGACGTATGATAGCACAGGCGATATCATAAATAATGCAGAGAGGGAGCAGGCATCACCGTAGGAGTCTTTTTCATGGCGAAACGAGTGGAACGCCGCGTTCCGTGCATCCTCCACATTCCAGGCCAGTATCCAGACGGGCGAGAGATTGAACCAGAGAAACTTGAGACCTTCCTCCAGACGCTGGACCGCCAGTTTGGTGGGAGTACCCCTTTGGGCATTGTCCCCGGACGCTGGTTGTCTGATGACGAGACACTTAAACTTAAAGAAGAGCCGATGCATCGAATCGAAGTATCCGTGAAGAAAAAGGACCTGAAGTCCTTTGAAGACACCGTCCGGGCGATCGGAAGAGAGATGAAGCAGAAGGTCATGTATGTCGTGATCAATTACCAGGCGGAGGCGCGATTTTTGTTCATGGATGAAGATGATCACGATCAATCGCCGCCCCAATCAGCGAACCAATAAAGGAGGAACCCATGTCGTTTACGCGAAAAGCTGATCACGTAGTCGAGCAAGCCAAGTCCCTGGCCGGGAGCGTGAAGAATTGGGCAGACTTCTCTGCCGAGGTTTTCGGCCAGAAGGACGGCGTGATTGCAACGACCTTCACCGAAGATGCAGAGCGCCAACTCTTCTACGACACCGAGCAGTACAAGTCACTCTGCACCATGCGGCAGAAGCTCATGACAAAATTCGGCGTCAATAAAGGCGGGACACCCGAAAAAAGCGGCCGCGTTCTTGTCCGCTTGCCCAAGTCCGTGCACAAGGCGCTTGAAATCGAAGCCCACAAGGAAGGGGTCAGCGTAAATCAACTGGCTGTATCGAAGCTATCCCTTCCACTTCGAGAGCGCATCGATCTTGACCTTACGCGCATTGCCGAAGCGTTCTCGAAAGTCTATGACGGCTACTCCATTGACAGGGTGGTTGTCGATCCGGATTTTAACGCGCGCTTTCTGGCGGAATGCCACCGCTTGGGGCTGAAGGACACTGACTACCGGCTCAACCACGCGCTCCTCGACATCAGAAAGAGTAGCAAGCTCGTACTGCCCAAATCGACGAAGCGAACTGAATTTAGGGACTTTGATGAGTACGCTTTCGCAGCGGAGATTGCTGTTAGGATCTTGCAGCGACAGAAGGGCTTGACCTTAGATCAGATTCTGTGCGATACGATTACGGCCATGGAATTTGACAAGATCGCAAAACGGCTCGTGAATCAACCTACGCTCAAACTACGGTGGGCAGCATTGAATCTTCGAAAGACCCGCCGCTTAGGACCAACAAAAGTTCAAGATGATGGCATGGCCGTGAACTTGATAACAGCAGGACCGATTCGAGTGCTGAAGCCTGCCGAGTTGCCGGAAACAAAAGGAGTGTATTCAATCTTCGATGCGACAAGGCCGCTCTTTGCTGGCGAAACGGAAAACTTGCAACATCGGTTCATACTTCACTTGAGCGCTAAGATGCCGGATTGGCTCGACATTGGCCGTGACGCGGATTGCATTCTCAAATATGCTCCACTTCCTGCAACCAGTGGAGAGGTCCGCGACTTGTGGCTCCAAGAGTTCATTAATCGGGAGAGGCCGCTCTTGAATTACCAAAAAATTGCCTGAGCGAAAGCCGCCGGTCCCCTGTTGCTTCGCCCGCTCCGCGAGGAATTCCCGATCGAGGAAACCATGGCGGGACGAAGTCCGAAAGCCGCCGAATTATTGGAGCAACTGCGCCGCGATCGCGAAAAGATCGCGGCCGAGTTGCCCCAACTGCTGGAACGCGGCCAGCGACTCGACGAGGCGGCCGCCGAGAATTCGCTGAGCGGCCACTTGCGCCGGGCCATTCATCGCAGCGGTCGGCCCGTGAAAAAAATTGCCGCCGAGGTCGGCCTCGACGTCTTCGTACTCTGCGACTTTCTCGAAGGCACGGCGACTCTGCGGTCGGACGTTCTGGACCGGTTGGCGCAAGCCGTCGGAGCCACGATCCATCTTGAGCCGAAACCCCTCCAACGGCCGGACGCTTCTGTCCAATCCGGCTCCCCTTGAAGAAGGAAGCTGAAAGTTCAGATACTTGAAAGCGCCCTCTCTCTGATTGGCGATTTCGATATGCGGATTTTTTAGGCGTTGCTGCGTTCCAGCTCCTTCAAGAAATCCAGGGCCTCATCCACGGTGCCGACCACGGCGCCGGGAATGCGGCCGGCGTCGTCGAGTTGCCGCAGCAGCATCAAGTCGTCGAAATCCTCGGCGGCCTCCAGCACGCGCTTGAGCCGGGCACCGAGCTTGCCCGCCCGATACGCCTGCGCGTCCATGTGGTGGCGGATCAAAAACGCCGTCCGCTCGGTGATCAGACCGTCCAGGGCCGACAACCCCGCCGCAACGTGGTCGGCCGAGTCAATGCCCTTGCCCACGTCGTGCAGCAGCGCCGCCAGGAGAAACTCCTCGTCGTAAGGCTTGTGGTCGCGGGCCAGCTCGAACACTTGCAGGCAATGGTACAGAACGTCTCCCTCCGGATGATACTGCGGCGACTGGCGGACATTTTCCAAAGGCAACAGCAACATGCGGAAGATCGGCCACGGCTCCACCTGCTCTTCCTTGGCGTGCAATTCCCCTTCCAGGTCCAGGTCGGGATATTCCTTTTTCAAGAATTCCTCCAGCTCGGCGATGGACGCCCGCTCGATGGCCTTGCCGGTGATCGAGCTTTTGAACACGTAGTGGGCCTTGTCGGCGGCGTAGACGGTCAGCTCGAAGTTGAAGCGGTCGAAGACGTGGATGTGCGTGAACGTCCGCGCCTCGTTGAACTTGACGATCTGCTTGCGCTCGACGTCGAACTGGAAGCCGTCCTTTTCCAGAAGGTCGGTTACCAGGCCGGCATTGTCGGTGAACAGGTGCAGATCGATGTCGGACCCCTTGCGGACGTGTCCGGTCATGACACTGCCGATCAGGCGCGGGCGGAACGCGCGCAAGAGGCGCATCAAGCGCAGGGCCTCGAGGCGCATGTCCTGGAGATGCTGGGTGCGCTTGTTGCCCTCGTGCAGGCGGGCGAAGAGCTGGATCTGGTCGCGGATTTCGGCGTTGGAGGGGAGGTCGCCCGGTTTGACGCTCCGGCGACACAGGCGCTTGGCCGCTTTGCGCTTGGCCGTGTAGTACTCCGATTCAACCCGCTCGTACATTAGTCGAGCGGCATCCAGGGCGATGGCTTGTCGCAATTTGAAATCAGACATTCCTTTCGTGCGCCGATATTAGCAGCCCATCTCGCGGCGCGGGGCTTTCATTATATTGTACCCGATGCGCCGGACTGGAAAAGGAAAAAAGGGGAAAGTTTCCTGATTTGTCACAGCTAAAATTTCGGGTTGGCAGATTCGGGAATAATCGGCGATTCTACGTGGCACCCATGCAGAAGATTTATGTGGTGCGGCTGACGGATCAAGAGCGAGATGAGCTTCAAATGGTGATCAAGAAGCTGAAGGGGACGGGCCAAAAGGTTCGGCGTGCCCAGATTGTGCTGAAGGCCGACGCCAGGCGAAACGACAAGCAGACCTGATTACGTTTAGGCGAGCGGCAGTTGATAATCTACCCGTAGGACGGACATTCTTGTCCGTC
>CAZFGM010000660.1:0-4094 GCA_964518515.1 uncultured Alcaligenaceae bacterium
AATTGGCAATTTTTGCTTATCAGTTTGCGACAACTTTTTGTCGCCAAAATGGCCCGAAGGGCCCATCATTGTGACCACCAATCGGCTACTCGCGTCAATTCCCTCTGTTTACAACGGCGACGGGGTGGCGGATTCCCGCAGGATCAGTGGCGCTTCGGCCCGCTCGATGACTTCGCCGATAACGCACGTCGCCGTCGCCCCTCTGGCCTGGGCGGCGGCGACCAGGGCGTCGGCCTTGTCGGCCGACACGCTGAGCAGCATGCCGCCCGAAGTCTGGGCATCGTAGAAGAATTCCAGCCGCACGGGGTCCAGCTTGCCCTCCTTGCGCAAACCCGGAGCGACGTAGCCGGCGTTGCTGGCGCTGGCCCGCGTCAGGTAGGGCTTGCGGGCGATGGCCGCGGCGCCCGGAAAGATCGGCAATTGCGACAGGTGCAGGACAAGGGTGGTCTGGCTGCCCTGGGCCATTTCGAAGGCGTGGCCGGCCAGGCCAAAGCCGGTGACGTCGGTGGCGGCGTGCACGCCGCCCGCTTCCTGGCCGGCGTCGCGGCCGATGTCGTTGAGCTGCACCATGCTGGCGCAGGCGGCCTGGAGCAGCTCCTCGGGGCAGGCGTCGGCCTTGTGGGCCGTTGTGACAAAGCCGGTGCCCAGCGGCTTGGTCAGGACCAGCTTATCTCCGGGCTTGGCGTTGGCGTTGGTCCAGATGTGTCCGGGATGGATCGTGCCCGTGACGGCGTAGCCGAACTTGATTTCCGCGTCCCGGACGGTATGGCCGCCGACGATGACGCAGCCCGCCGCCTGGCAGCGCTCGGCGCCTCCCTTGAGGATCTCGCCCAGCCAGGTCAGGTCCAGCTTGTCGTCGGGGTAGCCGACCAGGTTGAGGGCGGTGAGCGGTTTGCCCCCCATGGCGTAGACGTCGCTCAACGAATTGGCGGCGGCGATCTGGCCATAAATGTACGGATCGTTGACCACCGGCGGGAAAAAGTCGATGGTCTGCACCAGGGCCAGGTCGTCGGAGAGGCGATAGACTCCCGCGTCGTCGTGCGTCTGGGTGCCGACGAGAAGATTGGGGTCGTGGACCTCGGGAAGATTACGCAGGACCTGCGCAATGCCTTGCGGCGGCAACTTGCCCGCTCAGCCGGCGCAGGAGGCGTAATCGATCAGGCGTTTCTTGCGGCCAAAGAACAACATGCCGGCTCCCGCGCCGAGGGGTGAGTGGTGAGTAGTATCTGTCACTACACACCTCATACCCCCCCTTCACCTATTTCAATCGCTTGCCTACGGCCTCGACCATGGCTTTTTCGTCGGGGAACTGGCCCGTTTTCAACTTCGAGTAGATCAGGTCGCCGTTCACCGACAGTTCAAAACACCCTCCACCCGAAGGGATCAATTTCAAATCGCGGATCTTTTGTTTGTACGTCGTCAGCAGCTTGCTCGTCAAACTGACGGCCTGTGGCTCGTAGTTTCACTGGGCGCAGAATTTCAGTTCCAGGTTCATGATTCTTCCCTCCGGGCAACGTGGTGGGCAATACGGTTCTTAGGCGGGCCGCAGGAGTTAATCTCCCAGGTGACCAAAGTCTCAAAACTATTTTGAGACCAAGCTTTTTTCCTTAACTAACTGTGGCAGTGTGGCTTGTACCCAACCAACCCGGCCAGAATCTCAAAACTCCACACCGGAACCCCGCGCATCGCCTGGTAAACTATCCCTTGCCGGTCGCCTCATGTAATTTAAGAGGAGAGAGTCAGGCTTTCAAGCGGGCTATCCGAAGTGGGACATGGTGAAACAATGTGGTGGAAGCGCTTGGACACGGGTCATCCGGACAGGCTGGTTTACCGCAACGCCAGTCCCCTGGGGTTCGGCCTTGGCTTTTTCGCCGCCGGTGTTGCCCCCTTGGTCTGGTTCCTTATTGATTGGTCGATCCAAGGAGAACCTAATGCGTGGATAGTATTTTGCCTGTGCTGGTGGACGTTTCCTTCGCTGATCCTGGTGGTTCTCGCCGCGCACTTGTTGGTCCGCCGCTGGGTCATCCTGGATCGCACGCTCCGGCAAGCGACGATTTCCTGGCGCTGGCTCTTTCTTCATAAGACCGTAATACAGGGGTTAGCGGGACTGGATCGTGTCACCTGGCGGCATTTTGCGATTAGCTTATGCGGGGCAGAAGCCGCAGTCGTTGAATTATTTACCGCCAGGTCGCTCGAGGATGCCCGGCGATTTACCAGCGAAATTGCCGGCTTCCTGGGGATCTCAGCCGATCCATGGGAGGAGCGCCTGCTCGCACGTCTTGGACAAAGGCAAGCCGAACGCTGGTTGGACTATTGGATCGGTCGGCGGTCAATGCGCAAATTGGCGACCGCCAACCCACACGAGCTTCGCTATTGTCAGGGCTTCCCCAGCACATTGAAGTTCTTCGCTTGGTTTTTCCTTCTCATCGGTCTTGTCTTCCTTGTAGTTGGGCTGACGCAAGGTCCGGCATTGGGTAAAGACTACTTCGGTTTCCTTACCGTAGGGATTGTCTTTCCCCTACTTGCCCTGCTTTTGCTGCTTGGGCGGCGCGGCATCACCTTCGACAAGCAAAGCCACTGCGTCATCTTTTTGTGGGGATTGGCGGCCCCAATGTTGTGGCGACGGTACGAGCTGTATCCCTTCCACGTGGTCACGGTAAAAACGCAGGTCAAAGATATGCACAATTATCTCGCTGTGCAAACATCGGTGAAGCTCACTGGAGATAAGGAGCTGGTTATTCATGACCACAATTTGAAGGAGGAAGCTGAATCCATGGCACAAGAGATCGCCACTTTCTTGGGCTGGGAGCTACAGAGGGCCAACATCGAGGCTTGAACAGGAGTAAAATCCGGAACATGATAAACTATCCTCCCACCATCGTCGTTCGCCATCCCAAGGAGAACCCGCGCAAATGCACGATTCTGCCGCTGCGCGAGCGCCGCGACCTGATGCTGCTAAACTATCCGGTCAAGAATCCGCCGGCCCTGGACGGCTACATTCGCCTGTCGGCCGAGGGGCCGGCGTTGTCGGCCGCCGACGCCGCTTGCGGTTTACTGCTGCTGGATGGCAGCTGGCGCTGGGCCGGGGCCATGACGCCGGCCTTTGCCGACGTGCCGCCACGCGCGCTGCACGGCTACCAGACCGCTTATCCCCGCGTTTCCAAACGAGGAACCGATCCAGAAAACGGCCTGGCCACGGTCGAAGCCCTGTTCCTGGCCTACCACATTCTCGGCCGACCTACCGCGGGGTTGCTGGATCATTACCACTGGGCCGCGGATTTTTTGCGGCGCAATGGCTTCGACCCCGCCTAAATGGATTATGGTAATCCGCGGGAAGATCGAGGAGCTTCGCGGCGCGGTGGGAGATTCGCTTTGGCCCAGAAAATCGCTTCCGCATTATGGGCTGGAGAACCCGTTTCTTCTTCTTGCGGATTTGCCGCCCCGGCTGCGTCGTCGGGTGAACGACGTCCCAAACGGCTTGGGGATGTTTGGCGGCACCTTGCAAAAGAATTACCGGAAGAGCGATCAAGAGGATCTCACTGCTCAAGAGATCGGGGTCTTGAGACGATTGGTTCAGGAGGAATTCGGATGAAGAAGAAGGATTTTGCCAATCTGGTGGCCAGTATCCGGCAGGCTGGGCGCATCCGGCGTGGGGAAGCGAAGCCGAGCCGGGTTTTCGAATTTGCTCCCATGGACGTGAAAGCGATCCGCCGGCACCTGCGGAAATCGCAAGCGGAGTTCGCCCTTATGATCGGCGTTAGCCTTTCCACCCTGCAGAATTGGGAACAAGGCCGGCGCCGGCCGGAAGGCCCGGCCCGTGCCTTGTTGAAAGTCGCGGCGGAGAATCCCTCCGCCGTGTCCGCGGCACTTTCGAGCTAAGAACCACTCCTCCTGCTTATCGGAGCCTCTCATGAATCGCAGCGCCGTTGCTCTGATATTTCTGGCCGCCTCGGTCGCCTTGGCCCAGCCCGGCGAAATCGTGCCGGGGCCAATTAGTCCCTAAAAGGAAGGGGCAAGCGGGGAGCTGCCCGGATCAAATCTAGTCCTTAAATAAGCGAAGGCCCCTTGCCGTTCTCGGCGGATTTTTCCTTCCT
>CAZFGM010000661.1:0-4093 GCA_964518515.1 uncultured Alcaligenaceae bacterium
CCTCATATTCCCGGGGGCGCGGGCGCTGGTAATCCCGCTCTTCCAGGGCGGCGACAAATTCCTCCGAAACCCCGGTCAGGGTGATGGTGTGATCGGTAATTTCCGTGGGACGAATGGCGGTGGTATTAAGAACGTTGGCGACAACGATCCAGGCCAAGAGCAAAACCAAACTGCCGAAGCACAGCAGGCCGTAAAGAGAAGCCGATTCTGGCCCTGGCTCCTTGATCAATTTGCTCTCATTTACCGCGGCCCAGAAAAAAGCAAACATCACGACCAGGAATTCCGCCCAGCGATAACCAGATAACCAGACTACGGCTGAGCCAATGATTATGATGCGAAGAGCAAAAAGGCAAGGTCACGCGGCGACGTTTGGTCAGAATGACGGCGACAATGGCGAAGGGCAAGAGGCCGACCAGAAGCAAGATATACACCCACGGAGGGTTCCAGGACATGGTCTTGGCTCGCTCCACGGTGGCCGGCGCCCCGCAGCGCACGCACAGGCCTGGCACATCCCCTTTGGCTTCCCGACGGCTCAACCGAACTGTGGCCATGGAGTTCTCCCTATTGGCCTTGTCAAACTATTCCCGGAGGCATTGGCCATGTTCCGGGCCCACTTCATTTCCCGCCCAGCATTTCCATCAAAAGGCTAATCTCCTCCCGGCTGCCCACCAGCAGCGGGGTGCGCTGGTGCAGGCTGGTGGGCGGCACATCGAGAATGCGCTGGCGGCCGTCGGTGGCCATGCCGCCGGCCTGTTCGGCCAAAAAGGCGATCGGGTTGGCCTCGTACATCAGCCGCAGCTTGCCCTGCGAATAGTGCTTGGTCGGCGGATACAGGAACACGCCGCCCTTGAGGAGGGTGCGGTGGAAGTCGGCCACCAGCGAGCCGATGTAGCGCGACGAATACGTCCGGCCCTGGACGCCGACGCGCAGGCGGGCCAGAAAGCGGCGATACGGCTCGGGAAAGCTGTCGGCGTTGGCCTCGTTGACCGAGTAGATCGAGCCGGACGGCGGCATGGCGATGCGCGGATGGCTGATGACGTAGGCGCCGATGGCCGGATCGAGGGTGAAGCCGGCGACGCCGTTGCCCGCGGTGTACACCAGCATGGTCGAGGAGCCGTAGACGACGTAGCCGGCGGCGACCTGGCAGTGGCCCGCTTGGAGAACGTCCTTGAGCGGATCGCGTGTGGCCGACGGGTCCGGCTCGCGGCGCAGGATGGAAAAGATCGTGCCGACCGACACGTTGACGTCGATGTTGCTCGAGCCGTCGAGCGGGTCGAAGATGACGACGTAGCGGCCGTGGGCGCGGTCGCGGGACACGACCACCGGCTCGGCATTTTCCTCGGAGGCCATGATGGCCACGTTGCCGCGATTGCCCAGGCACCAGGTCAGGGCCTGGTTGGCCAGAATGTCGAGCTTTTGCACCACTTCGCCTTGGACATTGACCGCGTCCGTGGCCCCAAGGATGTCTTTCAAGCCGGCGCGGCGCACCTGGTCGGCGATGATCTTCGTGGCCAGCGTAATGCCCGACAGCAGCCAGGAAAATTCCCCCGTGGCGTGCGGATGATGCCGCCGCTGCTCCTCGAGGATGTGCTGCTGGACCGTCATGAGATGGGAAGACATGGGTGGTTCTCCGTACCAAGTAGAGAATTGAGGATAGATGATGGAAGATAGAAAAGCCAATTGCCAATTGCCAATTGCCAATTACCAATTACCAATTGCCAATTGTGGAGGCAACTGGTCCGTGGTTTTATTGCTACCCTGGCGCTTTTACCTTTTCTTTTTCGGCGATCTGTTGGTCAAGCAACACGCGGCCGTTCTGGTCGATGATTAGCAGGCGTTCGGTGGCCGGGTCCTCCAGGCTTCGAGAGAAACAGCGTAGTGCGACCAGGGTCTGATCGGGTGACGGCAACAGGATAGCAAAGCCAGCTTCTTGCACAACAATCGTTGGCTTTTTTGCGTTGGGAAGTTGGGTTTCCACTCGCACGGGGTCGATGACCCCTGCGGAAGCGTACTCCTCGGTGGTCACAAGGCGCACCTGGGTTTTCGTCTTTGGAAACTGAAACCGTCGGTGGACCCGCTTCAGGTCCGCGCCACGCTCCGGTTCCGTTTTTATCGTCGATAAGTCATTAAGCTGCAGATTGAAACGCACCTGCCAAATATCATAGCGCGAGTACGCATCGCTTCCTTCCCACCAGGAATCGCAGAGAAACGGGGCGTTGATTACCCACCTGATAAGGTCAGATTCTACGAGCTCTTTTGTAGATTTTCGCAGCGCGGTCCGGCGAAGATTGGAATCCATCCAGAGGATAACCTCCTTATCCTTTTCAAAAACAAAGGCAAGAAAGCCCTTGCCATCGGGGCGAAACGGGGAGTTCCCGATGATGATGGGCATTCCCTCGAAACGCCGCAATTTTTCCTTTTTCGTATCGTAAAGTCCAGATCCATCAAGGCTCGCGGAAATAAGGATCTTATCTCCAGTTGGCGACCAAAAAACCAGCGGGTGCATATACGGTTTCTTAGCGTCAACCGGATGCCAGGGAAACTCCTCGGTGCGCTTCAATTCCTTGCCGCCACGGTCGTAGAAAACCAGTTGCAGCGTCCCTTCCCCTTTTCCTTTCGGTTTTTGATGTGCCACCGCGATTTGCTTGCCGTCGGGACACACTGCCGGCCAGAAAGTCGAGCCGCCCATGTTCTTGACCAGAACCGAGGTTTTTCCGGTCTTGGCATCGAACAACATTAGCTGTTCATAATTCCGCCCGGCGGTGAACACGAATCCGGAGGAGTCTGGAAGCCACGTGCCGCCGGGGAGGCAACCGGCCAAGGTGAGGATAGGAAAAGCAATAAGTGTCCAAAGTGGCTTGTGTCGCATAAGGGCTCCATCTGCAAGAATCGTTGGCAGATTGGTCATTATACTTTCCGCCGGCCTTACGGCTTTCGTCGTGGTCGAAGAAACGCTGAAAGCTGGCCTGTTTGTGCCCATGCCTTCTCGAAGTTCTGCAAAGATGTTGTTTGCGGCCCGGTTGCAAAGTACGGATCATGGAGAGCCACAGTAAATTCATCCAGGCCGACCAACACCGCCGTATGGAAGATGTCCATCTCCCAGTATTCCAGAGAGCCCGTTTTCAGAAAAACAATGGAAGGCTGATTGTCGGCCAACATCCTTTTAAGCTCGACCAGATTCGACGGCCGAAGGTAAACTTCGAAGGAAGGACCTGAAAGCCGCATCACGTTGCCGGCCCTGGTGCCCGTCGGTTGCGTGTCAAGAAGCGCACGCAACTCGGTTTCGGTCCGGATGTCGCCGTAGTGCGCCAGAACCATCCGCACGCAGGCTGCCACGCAAGAATACTCAAACTCCTGTTGCCAGTGTGGCACGCTGAGCCAACTGTTCGGCATGGCGCATCATCTCCTGGTCGGTTTGCGGCTCGGTCAATAACTCTCCGGTCCCCGCATCGATCCGCAGCGCGCCCACACGACCGAGCACGCCTTTTCCCGGCAAGGTGAACACCACGGGAACCGACCAGTAGACGCGCTCACCGACAATAAGTTCCGGGGTGTCGCCGCCTAGCTGCGTGCTGAGCTCGTGCATGACATATTGGGTGACTTTCTGCTGGGCGGTAAATGACGAAATGTTCAAAGGTTGCGTCACCCGAATGTTGATGTCCAAAATACTTTCGGTGGGGAGTGTCATGCCTGGAAGGTGGGTTATCATGGCGAAGCCCTTGTATTGTCCGCGGGGTCTCTGCTAGCTTACCGGGAGTCAGATTGGCAGGCAACGCCAAGGTTTGTGGATCATACAATGCCAATGCGTTTTTTGGGTGGTGGTGGGAAGACATGGGTTTATCTCCAAGGACAGGGATAAACCGCGCTGGGTCGAATACGCGCCTGCGGGCTTTGATGCCATGGTCTTTCAATCCGTGATTTCCTGCAGGCCTGGACGTAGGCCTTTTCCAGGTTCAGGGGTAAACGCAACTCCGGCCCAATCCACAGCGGCATGGTGGGAAGCGGTTGGCCGATTGTCAAAGGTTCCAGCCAACATTCCACGGGTGTAGTCGCCGTGGCATCGAAGGTTTTCGGGAAAAATCGCTGCTGAACG
>CAZFGM010000662.1:0-4089 GCA_964518515.1 uncultured Alcaligenaceae bacterium
TTTGATCGACCAGCCGTGGCGGACGAACGCGCCGGCCAGGTGATCGAGCAGTTCCGGATGGGTGGGCGGCTCGCCGCGCACGCCGAAGTTGTTGGGCGTGGCGACCAGGCCGCGGCCGAAGTGATACTGCCAGACGCGGTTGACGATCACGCGGGCCGTCAGGGGATGGTCGGGGCGGGTGATCCATTGGGCCAGTTCGAGCCGGCCGCTCGCGTCGAGGGGAAAAGAGACCGGCTTTCCTTCAATGAATTTGGGCACCTGGCGCGGCGCCACCGGACCGGGCTTGTCCGGATCGCCCTGTAGATGAATCCGCACCGAGGAGGGCTTGCCGTCCTGGACCGCATAGGCCCCGGGAACGTCGGGCGGCAAGCCCAGGCGCTGGAGCAAGCGCTGTTCGGTCCGCACCGGATTTAACTTGTCCTGCAATTGCTTGGCGACCTGGTCGCGCTGCAGGATCAAGGCGGCCAGAGATTTCTGCAGCGCGACCCTATCCTGCTTTATCTTTGCCCCGGCCTGGATTTGTTTCTGGACTTCGGCCAGACTGGCATTCAATTCGGAAAGCTGCTTGGCCAGAGGACTTTCTTTCTCCAGTTTTTGCATCTCCCCCTCAAGTTGCTTCAGGCGCTGGCGGTAGGCGGCCATTTTCGCCTCGGCCTGGGGCCCCAGCGGGACGAAATTCTGGCGCGGAATTTTCTGCGAGGCGAATTCCTCCGAGCCGGCGTAGGGAAAGACCGTGGCGGCGAATATGCCGTACAGGCCGTAGTAATCTTCCTTGCTGATGGGATCGAATTTGTGATCGTGACAGCGGGCACAGCGCAGAGTCAGTCCGAGAAAGGCCGCCCCCGTCGTGTCGATGGCGTCTTCCAGGCTCAAATGCCAGAATTCGTAAGGGGCGGTGGCATAGCGCCGCGACAGGGCCAGAAAACCGGTGGCGATGATCTTCGAGGACGGATTTTCAATCCGTCCGCCCTTACTGGAGGACGGATTTTCAATCCGTCCGCCGGCTTTTCCGGACGGATTGGAAATCCGTCCTACCATTAAATCTCCCGCAAGCTGTTCCCGCACGAACTGGTCGAACGGCGTGTCGGCATTGAAGGCGTCGATGATGTAATCGCGATAGCGATGGATTTCCGGAATGGGATAATCGGCGTTGTCGCCGGCGGTATCGGCATAACGGACGACGTCCATCCAGTGCCGGCCCCAGCGCTCGCCATAGTGGGGCGAGGCCAACAGGCGAGCCACGACCTTGGTGAAGGCATCCGGGGCATTGCCATTAACACCCGCATCCATCTCTTCCGGGGTGGGCGGCAAGCCGAGCAAATCGAACGTGGCCCGGCGCAACAACGTCCGCTTGTCGGCCTGGCCTACGGGACTCAGGCCCTTCTCACGTAGCTTCGCCCGAATGAAACGGTCGATCGGATGCTTTGCCCAGCCGGTGGCATCAGGAGGCAAAGGCGGGTTTTTCACCGGCTGAAAGGCCCAATGCAGCAAAGTATTGTTGGGTTTGCTGACCTGGGTTTTTGGCCAGACGGCCCCATGTTGAATCCAGCGCGTCAAATCGACAACAACATGCGCGGGTAATTTTTTATCCGGCGGCATGCGGACCTTGTGATGGCTATAGCGCACGGCCTTTAGCAGCCAGCTTTTGTCCGGCTGGCCCGGCACGACGGCCGGCCCGCGCTCGCCGCCTTTGAGCAGCCCTTCCCGCGAATCGACGCGCAGACCGCTGCTGGCCTTGGCTTCGCCGTGGCACTTGAAGCAAGCCGCCACGAGCACCGGGCGGATTTTCGCTTCAAAAAAAATTTCCTCGGCCGGCCCGGTCTGGTTCATGGTCAGGGCGGCGGTCCAGGTCAGGTAGGAAAACATCTTTTCCCCTGGCAAAGGTGGGCTTTGGCTTACTCCGGTAACCTACCCGACGCGAAGTCGATTAGCAAGCGGCCACAATTCAAGAAGCACGTTTTGGAGTGCCGCTTTGGGATTTTTGGATTGCGGTGACGTCGCCGCACTCCAAAATCCGAAATCCCGGACCAGAATGCTAGCCCGCCGAGGTCATTCGGCTTGCATGCTTTCGGAGAGTTTGCCGAGGGCCTCGCTTTCGATTTGCCGGACCCGTTCGCGGGTGAGGCCGAGGCATTCGCCGATTTCCTTGAGGGTCTTGGGTTCCTCGTCGTCCAGGCCGAAGCGCATGCGCAGGACAGTGGCCTCGCGGGTGTCCATCTTGTCGAGGAGCTCGAGAACGTGATGCAAGTCGTCGGCCTCGACCATTTCCAGGTCGGGGGACTTGTTGTGGCCGTCCATGACCATCTCGTCGAGGGACCAGCCGGCTTCGGTCTGCTCGGTCTGGGGGGCGGAATTGTAGACGCGGATGGCTTTCTTGATGATGGCCAGTTTTTTCTTGGGGAGGTTCAGATTCTTGGCGATTTCTTCGTGCGTGGGCGGCCGGCCCAGCTCGTCCTGGAGCTTGGCGCTGGCCCGGCGCCACTTGGCCAACAGCTCAACCATGTAGGCGGGAATGCGGATCGTCTTGGCCGTGTTCACCAGAGCGCGCTTGATGGATTGTTTGATCCAGTAGCTGGCGTAAGTGCTGAAACGGGTGTTCATGGAGGGGTCGAAGCCCTCGACGGCGCGGAGCAGGCCGAGGTTGCCTTCCTCGATGAGATCTTGCAGGCCCAGACCCTTGCCGGTGTAGCTGCGGGCGATGTTGACGACCAGGCGGAGGTTGGCGCGGACCATGCGGTCGCGGGCCTCGCTGTCGCCGTCCTCGATGCGGTAGGCGAGCTGTTTTTCTTCCTCGGCATTGAGCAGCGCGGTTTCATTGATCTCGCGGAGATAGGTCTCCAGCGGCGATTGCACCGACGGGCCGCGCTGCCGACGTGGTCGTGTCATAGGGGAAAATCCAAGGCTCAAAGGTGATTCCTGGCCATGAAGTCCGGCCACGGCGTGGCCGGATTCCAGGCCTCTCTCAGTAAGCTTGTGCAACTTTCAAGCCCTGATCCCCGGAAGGCGGTCCTGCCCTTTCCCACCGGCCAGGCCAGGGGGAAAGAACCGGGGTGGACGTTGGAGGGTCGGGGAGAGTGAGAGGGCAAACACCGCGCTCCCACACCTTCCCACTCCCCTACGTCCTCAAGCCGGTGCCGCGCAGGCCGACAACGGCACGAGCGGCACGTTTCCACATAGGGTATCGTCCACCTGAGGCATTGCCTGGAGTCTCGCCAGACCAGCGTTTCGGGCACCTTCGCCACGGAGGCGGCGCCTCAGGCTCATCAGCTACTTCCCTGGCAAGACGGCGAATCGGCACGGCTGCTGCTTTCGACACAATCCGAACCTGCTGATTATTCTAGCCCAAAAGGGGCCAGGTTTTGAAGGGAATTCACCATGACAACAAAAAATGACCCGTGGAACTGATTTCCCGAGACAGTCTGCCCCACGTCAATCCTTCCCGTGCCAAGATGGCTTATTCTTTGACCTCCTCGGACATGTTGATCAGTTGCCCGGGGGCGGACCCGGTGCCGCCGCGCAGTTCTTTCTTGTCCGGCTTTCCGGGCACGGGACTGGTGGCTTCCTCGGCCGCGGCTTCAACCCCTTCGTCCTCGAGGCGGCGGCGGCTCAGGCCGATCTTGCGGTCGGCCGCATCCACGCGCAGAACCTTGACCTCGATCTCGTCGCCCACCTTGACGATTTCCTCGGGACTGTCCACCTTCTGGTCGGCCAGCTCGGAAATGTGCAACAGGCCTTCCAGGCCCTGCTCCAGCTCGACAAAGACGCCGAAGTTGGTCAGCTTGGTGACCTTGCCCTTCTTGATGTCGCCGGGGTGGTAGCGGCCGGGAATGTCGCCTTCCCACGGGTCGTTGGCCATCTGCTTGAGGCCCAGGGCCACGCGCTTGCGGTCCTGGTCCACGTTGAGAATAACGCACTTGACCTTATCGCCTTTTTGCACCACGTCGCTGGGATGAGCGACCTTGCGGACCCAGCTCATGTCGCTGACGTGCAACAGCCCGTCGATGCCTTCCTCGATCTCGATGAAGGCGCCATAGTTGGTCAGGTTGCGGACCACGCCCTCGATGGTGGTGCCGGACGGATAGCGTTCGG
>CAZFGM010000663.1:0-4085 GCA_964518515.1 uncultured Alcaligenaceae bacterium
TTTTGGAAGCGTTACCGCACCACGCCGCGGGCTTACATCACCCTGCAGCGCGGTCAGGAACTCTGGAAAAACCGCTTCGGCGCCGTCACGTCCATCCGCCTGGCGCCCAAGGACAGCGGCGATCTGGACAGGGCGGAGAAAATCCTCCGCGAAGGAATCCAGGCCACCCTGCGCCCCGAGGAAGGCGGCTTCGTCTTCGATCCGGTTCGCCGGAGGGCCTTGCAAGCCGGGGCCGGGTCGGCCGACTTCGGCATGCTCTTTCTGGGCTTCAGCGTGTTCCTGATCGTGGCGGCGCTGCTGCTGGTGGGCCTGTTGTTCCGCCTAAACCTGGATCGCCGGGCCGGCGAAATCGGCGTGCTCCTGGCCACCGGCTATCGGCCGCGAACGGTGCGTTGCCTTCTCTTGGCCGAGGGCTGGCTGCTGGCGGGCGCCGGCGGGCTGGTTGGCTTGCTCGGCGCTCTGGGCTACGCTGCCCTGCTCCTGGACTTTCTCAGCGCCCGCTGGCCGGAGGAACAGCGGTTGACCTTCTTGCAACTTCACGCAAGTCCTCTGAGCTTCGCCATCGGCTACCTTGCTTCACTGGTGGTCAGCGGCCTGACCATTCGCTGGGCGCTGCGGGTCCTGAGTCGGGTGCCGGCGAAAGATCTGCTGGCCGGCGTGACGCAGTCGATGGAGAGTGGCGAGTGGAAGGGGGTGAGTGGAGGGGGGAGCGCTCCGCGGCCAAATTCCACGTCGGGCTTACGCCGCGACGCTCGCCACTGGCCGGCGTGGAGCGTGCGGATCGCCGTGGCTGGCGGGCTTGGGGCGTTGGCTTGCCTGGCGCTGGGCCTGGTGGCGCCGGGCCATGCCGCGCAAGCCATGAGCTTTTTCGGCAGTGGGGCATTTCTCCTGATCGGTTGCCTGGCCGGCGTGGGGGCGTGGCTACGCCGCCAGGGGAAGGTCTCTCTGGTCCTTGGCGCCGGCGCCTTGACCCGCCTGGGCCAGCGGAACGCCGCTCGCCACCCGGTCCGCAGTTTGCTGACCGTGGGCCTTCTGGCCTCGGCGACCTTCCTAGTGGTGGCGGTGGAATCGTTTCACAAGGAAGCCGGCCGCGATTTCTTCGACCGCAGCGGCGGCAGCGGCGGCTTTCGCCTCCTGGCCGAGACGGACGTGCCGCTCTTTCAGGACCTCAATGATTCCCAGGTCCGCGATCGCCTGAAGCTGCAAGCTTTAAAAGACGCCTCGGTGTTCGCCCTTCGTGTCCGGGCCGGCGATGACGCCAGTTGTTTGAATCTCTATCAACCGCTGCGGCCGCGTCTCCTGGGATTGCCGCCGGCGTTCGTAGAGCGCGGCGGCTTTTCCTTTGCCGCAACCCTGGCCCAGACCGACCAAGAAAAAGCCAACCCCTGGCTATTGCTCGAACAACCGCCGACGGAAGGCGCCGTGCCGGTCTTCGTCGACGCCAACACCGCCAAGTGGATTCTCAAGGTGGGACTGAATGAAACTCTGGAAGTTCCCGATGAGAAAGGCGAAAAACGTAAACTCCGCGTGGTCGGCTTGCTCCAGGAAAGTATCTTCCAGAGCGAGTTATTGCTGGCCCAATCCCATTTCCAGGCGCTGTTTCCGCGCCAGGAAGGCTTTCAGTTCTTTCTGGTGGACTGCCCTGCGGACAAAGTTGATGACGTGAAAAACACCCTGGAAACCGGCCTGGGCGATCACGGGATGGTGGTGACGGGCAGCCAAACGCGCCTGGCCGCCTACCTGGAAGTGGAGAACACCTACTTGCGCACCTTTCAGGCCCTGGGCGGATTCGGCCTGCTCTTGGGCGCCCTGGGCCTGGCCGTGGTGCTGGTGCGGAGCGTGTGGGAACGGCGGGGCGAGCTGGCGCTGTTGCGGGCTCTGGGTTTCCGCAACCGCCGCCTGGGCTGGCTGGTGCTGGCGGAAAACGGATACCTTCTGGCCCTGGGCTTGGGGGTGGGAACGGCGGCGGCCCTGGTGGCGGTGGCGCCGCACCTGGCCGGCGGCATCCTGTGGCTGCGCCTGGCGATCCTCTTGGCCGGCGTGCTGTTCGTGGGCCTGGCCGCCGCCACCCTGGCTGTGGCCTTTACGGTGCGAGCGCCGCTGTTGACCGCCTTACGCCGGGAGTGAGGATGGCAGAGAGCGCAAAACGGTGTCTCACTCTCCGCGCTCCCGCGCTCTTACGCCAAGCCGGGCTTTGCGAAGACGTTCCACGAACGCCTGGTGTTCAGGGCTGGCTAACCCCTGGCGAAGGATTTCATGAACCTGGATCAGGTCACCGTTCACCAGTGCGTCCCCATCTAACCAAAGCCCAGCAAGGGCTTCGCTTCGCCAAATGCCTTTGTGCTTGGTCAGGGGTTCATACTTTCGCCGGCGCAGGAGGAACCAGTCCAATTCCCGTTCCAGCACGCGCCAAATGATATACTCCCGGACAGCGTTGCGTCGGTAAGCGTTGAATTTCAGGCCCAAATCCAAACTGGCGGTGCTGGCGGCGATCTCGGCGGCCAGGTCGGGGCCCTTGGCCAGATAGCCGTTCTGGTCCAGAAAGGCTTGGCCCCCGCAACGCGGATCAATGAAAGCAGAAGGAAGCGACAGGAACAAGCCGGTGACACGAAGAAACGGGGGATGTGGCAACGGCACAACCGATAACCAGTCAGAGGATGTGCTCACCCCCTCGTGAATCCGCTGCTGAGCACGAGGGATCAGTATCCCAAATCTTCGCGCGCGATTACCGTGGCCTTGCCGGTGTCGATCAAGTACTTGATAGTTTTCTGGCGTGTTTTGCCGGCCGCGTCTTTGAGCGACAGTTCCACGGCACAGCGCAAGCTATTGCCGAAATAATCGTCCTCGGAGTTGATTTTGAAATCGAGCAATCGGCTGCCGGCACGGACGTCGTGATCGTTGAAATAGATGGGCGGATCGAGTTGTTGCAGGGCATCCAGGTTATCGCCTCTTTTCCAGGCGTCCAGGGCGGTGCGCAAGGCGGCGCGGGCCCGGTCGGCATCCGCCTGGCGGGCGCGCGCGTTGCACCCGGGGCCGCCCACGAGGAGAAATGCCGCCAGGCCGAGCGTCAGCCCGGCGGCCAGGAAACGATGCATGCGCCACCTCTCTGTGCCGTTAGTAATCGCCGGGAGTATCCTTGCCGTCGCGCGTGCCGAGGGCCCGCCACGTGGCCATGTTGACCCCCTGATAAACAAATTTCACCGTGCCGTCGCAGAGTAGCAGGTTCACGCCGTTGCCGTGGGCGCTGCTGGCAGGCATCGAGCAGGTGCGGTTGACCGGAAAGGCGCACATGCGGTCGTTGGGCGGGGCGGAATGTTGGTATAGCGTCATGTGCCAGCCTTGCAGCCAGTAGCCGCCCATGTCCGAGCGCCACTGAAAATTCAGGTTCGAAGGGTCGAAAGACCGGCACATGCTCATGGCTTGATCGGGGTTGGCGGGGGCGCCGGGCGGGTTGAGCAAGTCGCTCTTTTCGGTAGCGGCGGCGTTGCTGTAATCGCCGCGGATGCGTTCGCAAAAGGCGGCGGTATTGCTTTCGCCGTCGCCGATGGCCTCATACTTGATGGCTTGGCCGAAGATAAACGGGCCGCCGGCGTCACGGCCAAAGCCGATGCCGCTGCCGTAATTGGCGACGTAGCTGTTGCCGGCCCAGCCCGCCGGCAGGGGATTGCTCGGGTCGGCGGGGCAGAGGTATACCGGGACCACCGTGCCGCGCGGACCATTGTTCAGGGGCGACGAAGCAGACACACTGAAATTGATGGCTTCGAACAGCGGCTCTTGCTCCACGTAGCGCAGCAAGTAGCTGTGCACGGAAAACGAATTCGCATCGACGCCCGGCGGAAAAGATTTGTGATCGCCGTAATAGCCGTGCAGGGCGATGCCGATTTGGTGGAGATTATCCTGGCACTGGGTCTTGGCCGCCTGGCCGCGAATTACCTGCACCGCCGGCACCAAGAGGGCGATCAGAATGGAGAGGATGGCGATCACCACCAGCAGCTCAATCAACGTAAAGGCAGAACGACGTCCCATGGTGAATCTCCCAAGGGTGTCAAGAGGGATAGGTATTCAACGGAGGCACAACGACGGGG
>CAZFGM010000664.1:0-4072 GCA_964518515.1 uncultured Alcaligenaceae bacterium
CAGCAACGGAGCCCTGACCCGGACGAGCCCGTCGGACCTGCGTGAGCGGCTGCTGCATGAGAGGGGGAAGGGATTTTATTTCTGGAGGCGGATACTGACCACGCCGGGATGACGTGCGGCAAAAGGAAATGGCTGAAAAAAGCAAGGCAAGCCTTGGCGGCCGCAAGGGCGATCCCCTGAATCGCGGCAGGCGCCGACCCGGATCAGGAGTCAGGAGTCAGAAACCAGGAGTCAGAAGTCAGGGGGCAGGAGTCAGACTGAATTCTGACTTCTGACTCCTGACTCCTGATCCCTGAGTCAGGAGTCAGGGGGCAGGAGTCAGACCGAATTCTGACTTCTGACTTCTGACTTCTGACTCCTGACTCCTGATCCCTGACCCCTGATTCCTGACCCCTGACGGTGCCCGGGGACGGACGGGCTTGTCGCCGGTCCACCCCTTCGGCAGCCTGGCGACCACCGGCCCTGTCTGGCAGGACCGAAGGCCCATGGCTTTGCGCCCCCGCCTTTCGGCGGGTTTGCCCTTTCGAGGATGAAAGGCGTTGGCGATGCAGGCACGGACGCGAAGGCTTGCCTCCCACGGCGGTCACCAAATCTGACCGCCGGGTTGCTGTCCAACTCTAGGTTGTTTTTATCCCCCTGGCAAATGACGGGCCCGGTTTCTCGCTCTTCTGGGTAATTGGCGCAGATTCCTTCCCTTGTCTGCCTTGCGAGGTCCCCCATCTTGCAGGCATCCCTTGATTGTTTTGGATGTAGTAGGCACACTCCGTGTGCCGTGAACGCGGAGTGTGCCTACTACATGGGGCCTTCGGGGGGAAACAGGCGGATGAAACACAAACGTACCCTGGTGGTGATGGCCGACGATTTCGGCTTTGGTCCGGCCACTAGCCAGGGAATCCTGGAACTGGCCCAGCGCGGCCTGGTCACCGGCTCCGTGCTCCTGGTCAACTCTCCGTATGCCGAGTCGGCGGTTCGGGCCTGGTGCCAGGCCGGAGGGCCGCTGGAACTGGGCTGGCATCCCACGTTGACCTCCGATGGGCCGGTGTTGCCTCCCGACCAAGTGCCCAGCCTGGTAGGCCCGGACGGCCGGTTTTGCCCTCTCGGAAGGCTGGTCAAACGCCTGTTTCTGGGGCGGGTGGCGGCGGCGGAAATCGCGGCGGAATTCCGCGCCCAGCACCGCCGCTTTTGCGATCTGGTCGGCCATCCCCCCACCGTGGTGAATTCCCATCAGCATATCGCGCTGTTCCAGCCGGTGGGTTTCCTCCTGATGGAGATGCTGGCCCAGAAACGGCCGCTGGCGTATGTTCGCCGCATTCAAGAACCCTGGCGGATGTTGGTGATTCCCGGGGCGCGGTGCAAACGCGCCTTCTTGACTTTCCTGGGCCGGCCCCTGGCCCGTGAGCAGAAAATGATCGGCTTTCCCGGCAACGACTGGTTGGCCGGCATTACCGATCCGCGCTGGGTGCGGGACCCGCAATTCCTGGTCCGCTGGCTGCGCCGCATTCCGGGAAATGTCGTCGAGCTGGCCTGTCATCCCGGCCATTATGACGCCACCTTGATCGGCCGCGATTGCACGGCCAGCGACGGCCTGCTTGAGCGCCGCGTGGATGAGTATGCCTTGCTCAATCACAGCACATTTGTCGAAGCCTGCACGGACGCGGGGTTCGAACGCGTCGCCCCCGCACACATAACCTCCAGTCCTTGGATTGTGCCAACCCATGCAGCCTGAAATGCCTGCCTACCCCAGTTCGGTTGTAAAAATGAGGCCCGGTGCCTGGTTGGCGCCTTGGCTGCGTTTCGACTGGGTCGCTCTGTGGATTTGGACGGTTCTTGTCGTGGGCATTTGCTTCCGCGTGGCGTTGTGGCCGGGGGTGCACGATGTCTTTCCTATTTTTGCCGATGCGGGAACCGACTGGCTCGACGGCGGCAATATCTACCGCAATGACCGCCGGCCCGAGCTGGATTTTTTTCGTTACAGTCCGCTGATCGCGGTCTTGCTGACGCCCTTCAGTTTATTAGGTGATAGCGCGGGGGGCGTGTGCTGGCGTTTGGTGAGTGTCGGGGTTTTAGGCTGGGGCTTTTCCTGGTGGTGCCGCCGCGTATTGCCCGGCGGCGAATCTTTCACCGGCAAGCAGCGGGCCCTGCTGTGGTTGTTGTTGCTCCCTTTATCGATACCGAGCCTGAACAACGGCCAGGCGAATGTGCTGGTGCTCGGCTTGCTTCTGGCCGGCGTGGCGGGGGCGGCCCAGGAGCGCTGGAACCTGTCGGCGGCATGCGTGGCCCTGGCTTGTCTGTTCAAGGTCTATCCCCTGGCCCATGGGCTTCTTTTGATCGCCCTTTATCCCTGGCAATATACTTTCCGTTTTGTGGGCGTTCTGGCCGCCGGTTTGCTGCTGCCTTTTCTGTTCCAGCATCCTGCCTATGTGGCGGAGATGTATCAGAACTGGAGCCAACGCTTCATTGTGGGGGATCGCCACCAAAATCCCCTTCCCATCGCCTACCGGGATCTGTGGCTGCTGTTTCGCCTGTATTTTCCCATCCGATTTTCGACCTACCTGATCGTCCAATTGACTGCGGCGGCCGGCGTGGCGGCGGTGTGTCTGGCGGGCCGGTGTTGGGGTCATGGCCGGCGCCGGCAATTGACGGTGCTTACCTTGTTGGGGATTAGCTGGATGTTACTGTGCGGCCCGGCCACCGAATCGTGCACCTATACCCTGCTGGCCCCGGCCCTGGCCTTTGTGGCCTTCGACGCCTGGCAGCGGCCCCGGTCGCTCTGGACACGCGGCGGCGTCCTGGTTATTTTCGGGCTGTTCGCGGCCAAACCGCTGCTAGGCGGGGTGCCGGTTCTGTACGAGCATCATTTTGCCTTTCAACCGCTGGCGACTTTGATGTTTGTCGGCCTGGTGATGGTTACCCAGGTTCCCGATCTTTTCCAGAGAACTCGCCAGGGTGAGGAAGATCACAACCTGCCGGCTTTGGCTGCTTGAGAGGGTCAGGTTGCCGTAGGTCAGGCTTTCGAGCCTGACAGAGCCGCCGTCCGGCTGGAAAGCCTGACCTACTATCCCCACGTGGCTTACCTATGCCTCTAAAACCCCCCCGTCCCAAATTGAGTCTCGTCTGCCCGGCTTTCGAAGAGGAAGAAGGACTGCCCTACTTCCACCAGGCCTTGATTTCCGTTGTCGATGTGCTGGAAAAAGATTACGACCTGGAAATCCTGTACGTGGATGACGGCTCGCGCGACGGCACCCTGCAGGTGATTCAACACCTGGCGGCTCGGGACGGGCGCGTTCGCTTTCTGTCGCTCAGTCGCAATTTCGGGCACCAGGCCGCCCTCACCGCCGGCCTCGACCATTCCAGCGGCGATGTGGTCATTTCCCTGGATTCCGACCTGCAACACCCGCCTGAACTGATTCCCGTGCTCCTGGCCAAGTGGCGCGAGGGCCATGATGTGGTCCTGACGATCCGGCAAGAGGATAAGCGCTTGGGACTGGGCAAACGTCTGACGTCCCGGTTGTTCTACCGCGTCCTTCGCCTTTTAAGCGAAACGGACATTCGCCCGGCGGGTTCGGATTTTCGCTTGCTGTCGCGCAAGGCGGTAAATGCCCTGAAGCAGTTGCGCGAACGGCATCGCTTCCTGCGCGGCCTGGTGCAGTGGCTGGGCCTGCCGACGGCCGAGGTCCCATTCACGCCCCAAGACCGCAAGGCCGGCCAATCCAAGTACACCTGGCGGCGCATGCTCCGCCTGGCGGGCGATGGCATTTTTTCCTTTTCGCTGGCCCCGCTCCGCGTCGTCAATTTTCTGGGATTATTCGCCGTGACGGGTAGCCTGCTGTTCGCGAGCATCCTGGGCGTGCGCAGTTTCTGGGCCCCCGAAAGCCTGGCCAACGGCTGGGCCTGGTTGCTGATCTCCTTGCATTTTCTGGGCGGCTTGATTCTGCTGGGGCTGGGCGTGGTCGGTGAATACGTGGGCCGCATTTATGAACAGGTTCAGGAGCGGCCCTTGTACGTCCTGAAAGATAATTCCTGGGAAACGAGTTCCCCATCCGCGAAAAAAGAGGCCGCTTGAGATTCCGGG
>CAZFGM010000665.1:0-1869 GCA_964518515.1 uncultured Alcaligenaceae bacterium
CGCGGAAAACCCCCTGAAGGGGGCTGCCATCCCAATAGTTTTGCTACAGTCTCGATTAATATTAATATGCCCTAAGGGCCATTTTGCGACAACAAGTTGTCGCAAACTGATAAGCAAAAATTGCCAATTACCAATTGCCAATTACCAATTGCCAATTGCCAATGGAAAAAAAAACCTGGTGCCAATTGGAAAAAACCTGGTGAGTCTCTTCCAAAATTGGCAATTGGCATTTGGTAATTGGCAATTGGCAATTTTTCATTTGCCCCGAAAGGGGCCACTTCTTCCGGGCAAGGTCCCCAAAGAAGCATATTCTATTAATGGTATTTCCGCGCCGAATGTTTTATCCCCACATCATCTCAAACACCAGCAGCAACCCCAGCCCGGTCAGCGACATGGTGATCCGGCAAGTATTGAAGCGCAGCATGACGTCGCGGACGGAGAGGTTGCAGTATTCCTTGACCATCCAGAAGCCGCTGTCGGCGGGCTGGGTCATGAAGGTGACGCCGTTGGCCACGGCCAGGACGAACAGGGTTTCCCGGCCGGCCGTGACCAGGCCGGGGAGCAGAGCCGAGGCGGCCAGGATCGACGCCGTGGCCGAGCCGAGGGCGATGCGCATGAGCACGGCCACCAGGTAACACACCACCAGAGGCGAGATGGGCAGGTCCTTGAAAGTCGCGCCGATGTATTTGCCGGCGCCGGAGGCCTCGATCACTTCCTTGAAACCGCCGGCCGCCCCGAACAGAAGCAAGATGCCGCCGATTTCGGGAAGAGCGTCGCCGGCCACCTTGCCAAGCTGGGCCCCCGTCATGCCGCGGCGGATGCCCAGCAGGTAAAACGCCAATCCCGTGGCAATGAGCAACGCCATGGTCGGACTGCCCAGGAACAAAATCCAGGCCAAAAGGGAATGCACCACCAGCGGCGGAAAATCGCCAAGGATTTCCGCTTCCAGCAAGGGTTCATTCATCCAGTCCGGCAAATAACCAAGGCGGAACAAGAGGTCGAAGCCGAATCCGCCCACGCACAACACCAGCGGCAGCGTGACGATCAGTACCGCCACCGCAAAGGCCGGCGGATTGGCCGGGCTGGCGGCGGCGGGAGGGGCGGCACTCAATATTTCCGGGACCGTGACCATCTGCCGCCGCGCCCACCATAACCCCGGACCGAACCAGCCGACCAGCACCACCGGAATGCCCATGAGCGTACCGAACACGATGGTCTCAACCATGACCCGGCCGGCTTCTTCCTTGCTGCTCAGGTAACCCACCGCCCCGACAATGCCCGGATGCGGCGGAATCAGCGAGTGCGTCGTGCCCAGGCTAAAACACAACGGCAGCGCGAACCACAACAGCGACTGGCCGGTCTCGCGCTGCAGCCGCCAGATGATCGGGATGAGCAGCAGGAAGCCGACGTTGAACAGCACGGGAATGCCGACGAGATAGGCGGCGACCAGCACGGCCAGCGAGGCCCGCTTCTGACCGAACGCCTTGATCAACGTGCGGGCGATGACCTCGGCGGCGCCGGAGACGTCGAGCATGCGGCCGAGCATGGCGCCCAGGGCCAGGATCAGGGCCACGTTGGCCATGATGTCGCCGACTCCCTTGGCGACGGCACTGCCCACGCGACCAGGTTCCAGGCCGGCGCCCAAGCCCAGCCCCAGACTAACCACCAGCAGGGCGACGAAAGCATTGAACTGCAAGCGGATGATGAGGACCAGGAGCAAAGCCAGGGCCAGGAGGGTACAAACGGCAGGCCAGGCTTCGGTCATAATCGCCCCCAGGCGGCTTGTCGGCTGGGCGAGGCCGCGAACCATTCTTATACGTTCGGCAAAGGACCGGGGCAAATAGTTTTTGCACCGGTCATAACTTTCTC
>CAZFGM010000665.1:1969-4071 GCA_964518515.1 uncultured Alcaligenaceae bacterium
GTTGACGCGAGTGGAAAATGTTGCAAGTTACTAATTCCATTGGCCTTGGGATTATCCTTTCGCTACTCGCGTCAAGTCCGTGCACATGCCCCCTTCCGGGCGCACGACACGGTTTGCAAAGTAGGGAACGCCCTCCGTGGCGTTCCGTGGGTTTGCCTGAGTGGGTTTGCCTACTAATCCCGTCCCACCGGAACGGCACAGAGGCCGTTCCTTACAGGACTTGCGCCTAAATACACAAACCGTGTCGTGCACAGGCCCCCTTCCTTCACATGTCCTTTCCTTTTGGGGGAATTTCGCCAAAGCCGTCGAGGAGAAGGTAATCGCCGCCGCGGCGGCCCTTCCATTTTTAAGCTAAACTTGGATTGGTCAAACTCGGTAAAGGAGTGATGGTTATGCACTGTCTGTTATGGGTGGACCTTTTTCGCCGTATTCCGGCCGCTCAGCAGGACAGCCTGGTCGTGGTGACCGCCGCGGGCGCCGAGCTCATGGTGCAAAAGGTGTTGCGCCTGGAAAATGATTTTGTTCTCGTGCGGGCGCGCTTGGCCGGGTCGAACGACCCGCCCCGGATCGTTGTCTTACCTTACGAGCAGATCGGTACCCTGGCGATCAACAAGGTAATGCTGGAAAGTGAAGTGGAGGCCCTGTTTGGCGCCGTCGAGCCGGCGCTGATTGCGGAAGCACCAACTCCGCCGGTTGCCGAGGAAGTGAAAGCGCCTCCCGTCGCCGAAAAAGTCGAAGCCAAAAGCGAACCGGTTCCGGAAAAGGTTGAAGCGCGTCCGCCGACTCCTCCTCCACCGGTCAAGCCGCCGGCAAAACCATCCAAGTCGATTCTTCTAGCTCGTCTGCGCGCTCGTCTGGCGGGCGAGACCAGCGGAACGTGAGGATCAGGAGCGGCGGGGTTCATCCCCGCCGGGTTCGCCGTCACGACGGGGATGAACCCTGCCGCCGTAAACCAAGCCGCTAGCCAAGCACCGCCCGCCTCGCTATCTTCTGCGATATGGCAAGTCCCCTACCACCGCCGGCGACGATGGGCCGGAAACCCGAAAGTGTGCAGCCGGGCGGCGGCTGGTGCCAGCGCCTGGAATTGGCGTGGGGCCGCCTGCGCCGGGCCTGGCTGCGCCGCTTTCGCCCTGCCTATGTTCGCCGCATGGCTGATAAGCGCCAGGGGGAATGTCCCAACTGTCCGCACGACATCGTCGATCCCCGCGATCTAAAATATGTGCGCAATGTTTGCGGCTTCTGGTTTCATCCCGAAGACGACCCTTACCGCTGGCGCGATCGCCTCGGCCTGGCCCGTTACGGCCTGGCCGAAGTGGTCATTTTCACTCTGTTGTTTCTGACCGTCGGCTTTCCCCTCACGGTCGGCGCTATTCTGTGGCACTGGGCTTTTTGGATTCCGCTGGCGGCGGCGGTGCTGGTCTGGCTGGAAATCCTGTATTTCTTTCGCGATCCCCAGCGGCGGATTCCCGACGACCCCAGCGCCCTGCTCAGCCCGGCCGACGGCACCGTCACCCATGTCGGCGCGGTGGACGACCCCGATTTTCCCGGCGGCCGGGCGCTTCGCGTCAGCATCTTCCTGTCCATTTTCAACGTGCATGTCAATCGCATCCCGCGCACAGCCAAGATCGTGGACGTGCGCTTTTTTCCGGGCGAATTCCTCGATGCCCGCCACCTGGAGTGCCCGGTCCGCAACGAGCAGTTATGGATCGACCTGGAGGAACCCGGCGGCCGCCGCCTGCGCGTCAAGCAGATCTCGGGCGCCATCGCCCGCCGCATCGTGTGCTGGCTCAAGGCCGGCGACTGTGTGCGGGCCGGCGACCGCCTCGGCATGATCAAACTCGGCTCGCGCACCGAGGTCCTAGTGCCCGTCGAACCCGGCCTGGAAGTGCTGGTCAAAGTGGGCGACAAGGTCAAGGGCGGAACTTCACTGCTTCTCCGCGTACCTTGAGGGTGGAATGTGCAGGTAGGAAGCCGGACGGCAGGAAGGGGAGGTTTAACTGATTGCCGAGACTGATCTTCGAATTGTATTTTGATAGATTAGATAAAGCGTGCACAATTTCGGGCTTTTTGAGTGGTGCGTGTTGAAAACACTGAATCCCGGA